>DASUQN010000241.1:0-6653 GCA_036280515.1 Intrasporangium sp.
CCAGTAGAGGCCCTGCTCGACGTAGGTCTCCTCGCTCGTGACGCCGGCCTCGAGGATGGCGAAGTCCGCGGCCGTCGAGGTCGGGAACTTCTGGGCAAGGTACTCGTCGAAGTCGCCGGTGAAGCCCTGCTCGCCCGGCCAGGTCGGCCAGCTCGCGATGGCACGGCTCACGGACGTGTGGAACAGCCGCACCCGGGACAGGTCCTCCGAGATTTCCTCGACCCGGACGAGCATGCCGGCGGTCTTGCCGTCCAACGTGCCACCGCTGATCGTCACCTTGACGTCGCCCCACTCGCCTTCAGCAAGGTCGGCGACGGCGTCGTCGCCGCTCTTGGTCGTCGAGAAGAGGACGCGGTCGTAGTTCGTCGTGGAGTCGTCGGTGCTGTCGTACAGGTAGGCGTTGAGCCCGTACTTGTCCACGCCGAAGTCAAGGACGCGCAGCCGCATCTCCATGGCGGGGCTGAAGGACGTCGGGACGTCGGTCCAGCCGCTCGCCGGAGCCGGGTCGGCGCCTGCGAAGGGTGGCTGGCCGGCGAACCCGTCGGGGTGGTCGAACTGCAGCCCGAACGACGCGATGAAGGCGGCGTCGTCGAACAGCTCATCTCCCGCGCTGCCGATGAAGTTCGTCGCGACACCGCGACCCGAGTGGAAGGTCCGGAAGTCGATCGTCGGTCCGTTGATCGTCGCGCCACGGCCACCCGCCCACTCGACCTGCGCCACCTTGAGGCCGCCGCGCTCGGCGGACTGGGCGATCGACTCAGCCTGCAGGACGCCGGGGTCGAACGCGCTCGTGCGGTTGGCAAAGGTGTCGCCGTTCTTGTGGAAGGTGTTGTTCGTCGAGCCGTGGACACCGGGCCATGCACCCGTCGCCAGCGTGTACCAGCCCGCCCCCGTGTTGGGCGGCGCTTGGGTGAGCATGCCGTTGCCGCTCGCCTTGGTCCCCTTCTTGAGGAAGTCGCGCATCGTCGGCATCAGTCCCATCGCGGCGTACTTCTCGACGAGGTCCTGACGCAGGCCGTCCGACGCGAAGAAGACCGCATTCTCGGACGGTGCGGGCCTTGCCACGGTGGGCGTTGCAGCTGAGGGTCCAGCCAGAGCCGCGGGTGCCGGGGACGCAATGGGTGCGACCGCGGGAATCCAGAGCAGAGACACCGCGGCCACCATCGCCGTCGTGACGACGGGCCGCTTACCAAACCGGGACAACCGGGACACTCGACTCCTCCTCTATCCCCGATATGGGTGGGAGCGGCGTCACCAACCGCAGACGACGGCAACGCTGCCGGCCCTCTCTGACCTGTCCACGATAGGGGCGCCGCCTGTCCAGCGGGGGAGTTGTGCGAAAGCAGTTCGCCGGCGATGGGGCTCGTTGACACCTGGGCGGCGGCAGAGCCGACAATGGCGCCCATGCGGTACGCACTGACCGGGGCAACCGGGTTCGTCGGCGGCGAGCTGGCCCGTCAGCTCATCGACGCTGGCCACGAGGTGGTCGCCCTGGTGCGCTCCCCGGCCCGCGCGATCCAGCTCGACGCCATCGGGGTCGAGCTGGTGCAGGGAGACCTCGACGACAGCGACGCGCTCGACCGACTCCTCGCAGGCGCGGACGGCCTCTTCCACGTGGCCGGCTGGTACAAGCTCGGTCAGCCGGAACCTTCGCCGGGCCAGCGTGTCAACGTCGAGGGCACACGCAACGTCCTGGCCGCTGCCCAGCGCGCCGGGACGCCGAGAGTCGTCTACACGAGCACGCTGGCCGTCAACTCGGACACAGGCGGTCGCATCCTCGACGAGAGCCACCACCACCTTGGCGGCCACCTCTCGGAGTACGACCGGACCAAGGCCGAGGCGCACCGCGTGGCAACGGAGTTCGCGGCGGCGGGGCTACCGGTCGTCACCGTGATGCCCGGCGCCATCTACGGGCCCGGCGACACGTCCCAGACTGGCGAGCTCATCGCGCAGGTCGTGGCCGGCAAGCGGCCCGCGGCTCCGGCCGGCGGTGGTCGGCTCACCTGGGCCCACGTCAGCGACATCGCCCATGGCCACGTCCTCGCGATGAATCGCGGCGTTCCCGGTGAGGCCTACATGCTCGCCGGCGACCCCGCGACCCTCGCAGAGCTGCTCGCCGAGGTCGCTCGCGCAGCTGGGACCAAGGGGCCGGTGCTCGTCCCGGCCGCGCTGATCCGGGCAACCGAGAAGGTCATGACGCCGGTGTCCAAGGTGGTGACCGTTCCGTCGCTGTTCCACCCGGAGACGCTCCGCGCCGGGCTGGCGAGCTATCTCGGCACGCGTGCCAAGGCCGAGAAAGACCTCGGCTGGGATCCGCGCCCCCTCACCGAGGGGCTGGCACAGACGGTGGCCGTGCTGCGCGAGAACTCGTGAGACACAAACAGTCGGGTGTGCGCGGAACAGGGGCGGCGAAGTTCAGCGGAGGACGCGACCGAGGGTGTCGACGAGCAGCTCGACCTCGGGCTCCTCGACCACGAGCGGCGGGGCGAGGCGGATGGTTGAGCCGTGGGTGTCCTTGGCGAGGACACCTTCCACGAGGAGCCGCTCGCAGACCTCGCGGCCGGACGCCAGCGCCGGATCCATGTCGATGCCGGCCCACAGCCCGCGGACCCGAACCCGCTCGACACCGTGCCCGACGAGCGACTCGAGGCCATCCTCCAGGACCTTGCCGAGCCGGGCCGCTCGCTCCTGGTACTCACCGGTGGCGAGGAGCCCGACGACGGCGCGGCCCACGGCTGCTGCCAGCGGGTTGCCGCCGAACGTCGACCCATGGCTGCCGGGCGTGATGACTCCGAGGACGTCGGCGTCGGCGACGATCGCCGACACGGGGACAATGCCGCCGCCGAGGGCCTTGCCGAGGATGTAGATGTCGGGGACGACGTCCTCGATGTCACAGGCGAAGGTCGTCCCGGTGCGCCCCAAGCCGGACTGGATCTCGTCCGCGAGCATGAGGACCTCGTTTCGCTTCGTCAGGTCGCGGACCTGACGAAGGAAGCCGGGCGGCGGGAGGATGACACCGCCCTCGCCCTGGATCGGCTCGAGCAGCACGGCGACGGTCTCGTCGGTGATCGCAGCCTCGATGGCCTCGATGTCGCCGTAGGGCACGAGGTCGAAGCCCGGCGTGTACGGCCCGTAGTGGTCGTGCGCCACCGGGTCGTCGGAGAAGCTGACGATCGTCGTGGTCCGGCCGTGGAAGTTACCGCGCATCACAACGATCCGCGCCCGGCCGTCCGGCACCCCCTTGACGAGATAGCCCCACCGGCGGGCCGTCTTGATCGCTGTCTCGACGGCCTCGGCGCCGGTGTTCATCGGCAGGACGAGATCCTTGCCGGCGAGCTCGGCGAGGTCGCGGCAGAAGGGCGCGAGCTGGTCGCTGTGGAAGGCGCGGCTCGTCAGGGTCAGGCGGGCCAGCTGCTGCTCCGCCGCGGAGACGAGGGTCGGGTGGAGATGGCCGAAGTTCAGCGCCGAATAGCCGGCCAGGGCATCGAGGTAGCGCCGGCCGGACACGTCCATGACCCAGGCGCCTTCGGCGCTCGCGATGACGACGGGCAGCGGGTCGTAGTTGCGGGCCACCCACTGCTCGGCCAGTGACAGGTGCTCCTCGTGGGCGTTCAGGTCGACGGTCTCCATGGCCCCAGCGTTCCCCGGACCGGTCCGATGAACAAGGACTTTGGCCACACCTGCCGGGTGAGGCGCGTCTCAGGCCACCGGATCGCGTTCCGCGGCGCATACACTGGCGGCGGCGGGTGGCCGAGGCCAGGACTACCCAGTCCGGGTGTGTCGGTCCGTCGGCGACCGCAGCCGGAGGTTCGTCGTGAGCACCGATGGGAACTCTGTACGCAAGGTTGTCATCATGGGAGCCGCTGGCCGCGACTTCCACAATTTCAACGTTGTCTTCCGGGACGACCCGCGACACCGGGTCGTCGCGTTCACCGCGACGCAGATCCCGGACATCGAGGGGCGCACCTATCCGCCAGAGCTCGCCGGAGACCTCTACCCGGAGGGGATCCCGATCGTGGAGGAGGACGACTTGACTGATCTGATCCGTCGTGAGGAGGCCGACGTCGCCGTCTTCGCGTACTCAGACGTGCCGCACGAGCAGGTCATGCACCTGGGGTCGCGCTGCATCGCGGCGGGCGCGGACTTCTGGCTGCAGAGCGCGAGGAGCACCATGTTGCGGACCAGCCGACCGGTGATCGCGGTGACGGCCGTGCGCACGGGCGCCGGCAAGAGCCAGACGACGCGGTACCTGTCGCGGATCCTGCGCGATCTCGACCAGACGGTCGTGGCGATCCGCCACCCGATGCCCTACGGCAATCTCGCCGCCCAGGCCTGCCAACGGTTCGAGACGTATGCGGACCTCGACCGCCACGAGACGACCATCGAGGAGCGGGAGGAGTACGAGCCGCACATCGACAACGGCTTCGTCGTTTTTGCCGGCATCGACTACGAGCAGATCATCCGTGCGGCCGAGCAGGAGGCCGGCGTCATCCTCTGGGACGGCGGCAACAACGACCTGCCGTTCTACGAGCCGGACCTGCACATCGTCCTCGTCGACCCGCTTCGGCCCGGCCACGAGGACAGCTACCACCCCGGCGAGGCCAACCTGCTCATGGCGCACGTCGTCGTTGTCAACAAGTGCGACAGCGCTCGAACCGAGGACATCGAGGCGGTCGAGCACACGGTTCGGCGGGTCAACCCACGGGCCAAGGTGATTCGCGCCGACAGCCCAGTGACGATCGACGACGTCGGGGTCGTGGCCGGCAAGCGGGTCATCTGCATCGAGGACGGTCCGACGCTGACGCACGGCTCGATGAGCTATGGCGCGGCAGTCGTCGGTGCCCGCGCAGCAGGTGCCGAGGAGATCGTCGACCCGAGCCCCTATGCCGTGGGGTCGTTGGCGTACACCTACGCGAAGTACCCGAACGCCGCGGGGATCCTCCCTGCCATGGGCTACGGCGAAGCCCAGGTGCGCGACCTCGAGGCCACCATCGAGGCGACGATCGCAGCGACCGGTGCGGACGCCGTCGTCTCGGGCACGCCCATCGACCTGGGGCGGATCCTCAGCGTGAGCAAGCCGCTCGTCCGGGCCCGTTACGAGCTGCGCGAGCATGTTCCGGGCGGGCTCGAGGCGGCGGTTCGTGACGTGCTCTCGCGACCCATGACTGTTGGGTCACAGACGGAGGCCGCCGCTCGCTGACGGCGTATCGTCAAGAGTGTCAGGGGTTCTTCCTGGGGGTCATCATGCGACCACGTCACGTCGTCTCTCTGGTCATCGGCATCCTTCTCCTGGCCCCGGCGCTGGGGCTGCTCATCGGCGGCGCTGTCATCGGGGTCTATGAACTGGCCGCCCGCGACGACAACGGGTGGCACGCGGTGGACATCGACCGTCTGCAGTCCGAGGGCGCCGCCGTGACGACGGGTGAGGCCGTCATCGACTTCCGGGGCCCCGCCGGCCTCGTCGACTGGATCGACCTCGACTTCAGGTTCCGGGCCACTCCCATTGACGGCCAGGAGGCCTTCATCGGGGTCGCGCCGACGGGTGAGCTCAACGCCTATCTCGGCGACGTCGCACGAGACGAGGCCGTCATCGTCAACTGGAACGGGACCGTGCGGTACCGGCACGTCGCCGGCACGGACGCCGAGGTTGCCCCGCCGGCTTCGCAGGACTTCTGGGTCGCGCAAGCCACCGGGCCCGGCACGCAGGAGCTGACCTGGACGCCTGACACCGGACGCTGGTCGGCCGCCTTCCTCAACGCCTCCGGTGAGCCGGGCGTCGCGATGAACGTCCAGGCCGCCGTCCGCTCGGGCGCGCTCCTCGGCATCGCCATCGGCCTCCTCGTGGCCGGGATCGTGCTGGCAGTCATCGGGACCATCCTTGTCGTCCATGCCGTCTCGAACCGGCCTCCGATCTCTGGCGTGGCCCCCGGCGGCAGCCCTGTGCCGCTCGCCGGCGCGGCGCCACCGCCGGCCGGCGCACCGCTTGCCGGGATGGCGCCACCGCCCGCCGGCACGGAACCACCGCTTGTCGGCGCGGCTCCACCGCCTGCCGTCCGCGCTGACGCCGCCCCCATGGACGCGGCCAAGCCCCACCCGCTGGTTCTCGAGGCCCGGCTTGCCGGGGACCTGTCCAGATGGCTGTGGCTGGTCAAGTGGCTCCTCGCGATCCCGCACCTCATCGTGCTGGTCTTCCTGTGGTGCGCCCTCGTGGTCACGACGATCTTTGCGTGGTTCGCGATCTTGTTCACGGGGCGCTACCCACGCAGCCTCTTCGACTTCAACGTCGGCGTCCTACGGTGGAGCTGGCGGGTCGCGCACTACTGCGGGACCGGTGGCCTGGGCACGGACCGCTATCCGCCGTTCACGCTCGATGCGCTGCCGGACGACGACACGCGGCTCACGGTCGACTACCCGGAGCGCCTCTCGCGCGGCCTGATCTTCGTCAAGTGGCTTCTGCTGCTGCCGCACTGGATCATCATCGCCCTCATCGCCGGTACCCAGTCGCGCACGGACGAGAACGGCGTGCAGGTCGGGGGCTGGCCGGGCATCCTGGCGCTGATCACCCTGGTCGCCGGAGTGGTGCTCCTCTTCAACGGCACCCCGAACCGGGGGCTCTTCGACGTCATCGTCGGCCTCAACCGGTGGACCTACCG
>DASUQN010000242.1:0-17351 GCA_036280515.1 Intrasporangium sp.
GAGACGCGCGGCGGCCCGGGCCTCGCTGCGGAAGCGCTCGACCGAGACGGCGTCGGTCTCCAGTCCGGGGCGCATGATCTTGAGGGCAACCTCGCGGTCGAGGCGTCCATCCATCGCCACGTAGACGGAGGCCATGCCACCGTCTGCGAGGTGCGAGAGGATGCGGTAGCGCCCGTCGATCACTCTGCCGACGAGCGCGTCCGCCACGCTGGACGTCACGCAGGAAGTTTACGGGCAGCTGACGGTGAACCTCGGGAGGTGGGCGAGCTCTGGGACGAGGGAGGGTCACAACCACTTCATGTGTGCCTGCACCGCGGCGACATATTTCTTGGTGTCCGCGTACATCCCCTTGGTCCGGACCGACCGCAGGCCCTGGTAGTAACCGGCGACGGCCTCCTCGAAGGAGTCGGCGCTGGACCGGAGCGCGCGCAGGATGACGACGCCGGCCGTGACGTTGTCCTGGGCGTCGAGCAGGTCGAGCCGACGGCCGGCGAGCTGCGAGGCCCAGTCACCGGACGACGGGATGACCTGCATCGCGCCGATGGCGTTGGCCACGGAGACGGCTCGCTGGTTCCAGCCTGACTCCTGCCACGCGATGGCGAGAGCCAGCGTGGGGTCGACCCCGTGCCGCAGAGCGGTCCGGCGGATCATCGCCGAAACCTCGGTCCGGCTCGGGACCTGCACCCTGGCCAGGGCCTCCCGGTTCTTGCGGGCGGCTCGGACGGTCGCGTCGGAGTAGGTGTAGCCGGCGAAAGTGTTCTCGCTCGTCGGTGCCGGCCTCTTCGTCGACCTGGGCGTCCGAGGAGCCGGAGCACCAGGCACGAGGAGCCGTTGTCCGGGATGGATCACCCCCGGGTCGGGCAGCCGGTTCGCCCCCAGCAGCTTGGAGAGCGCCACGCCGTACCGTGCCGCGATCCCGGTCATGGTCTCGCCCGGCCGGACCACGTGCACCCGACCGTTCGCAGGGCGGGCCGCTGCGCGGGTGGGTGGCGAGGACGTCGTCCCGGCCGCCGGGGCCTTGGCGCCGGGCACGAGGAGCCGCTGCCCTGGATGGATCATCGCGCCCCCGCCGGGAAGCCGGTTCCTGGCGACGATCGCTGCCGGCGTCGTGCCGTTGGCCAACGCCAGGTCCCACAGCGTGTCGCCCGGCCGTACGACGACGGTGCGCCACGTGCGCGCACGCTGCTCGGTGAAGAGCACGTGGGCTGGCGGCGTGAGCTGGGCGACGTCGGCTGCGAGCATGGCGTCCTACTGAAGAGACTGGGGCTGGTGCTGGAGACGTTGGTACTGGTGTTTCAGATGTGACACATGTGACAGTAATGCATTGGTTGAGATCTCAAGTTGAATCACATTCGTGTAATTCGTGCGGTTGAGCCGTTCGTCGGCAGCCGGCAACCGCCCTCGCCGCGTGGCAAGGGCGTGGTGCCGGCCCGATTGGCTGGTGGCAGACTCGGTCTCGTGACCGAGCAGAGCGCCACATCGCAGACCCCCGACGACACCGCAGCGGACCTGGCCGAGGAGCGGCTCGATCTCGAGGAGCTGGTGGGCGAGTGGCTCACGGTTCCCGATGCGGCCGAACGCCTGGGCGTGCCCCTGTCCCGGATCCGCCAGTACCTTGCCGATCGCGAGGTGCTCTCCTCCCGCGTGGGGGAGCGCCGCGTGGTGGGGATTCCGTCCAAGTTCCTCATGGAGTCCGGCCCCAGACCGGAGCTCAAGGGCACGTTCACGGTGCTCGCAGACGGCGGGATGAAAGACGATGAGATCATCGCCTGGCTGTTCACGCCTGACGCCACGCTGCCCGTCGAGGGCGCGCCCATCGACGCGCTTCGGGCCGGGCACAAGACGGAGATCAGGCGCCGTGCCCAGGAGCTCGCCTTCTGAGCCCGGCTTCACTGCCCATCCGAGGGAACGGCTCCAACGAGAAGACGACCTCGATGGGTACGTCGAAGAACCGTGCGATGCGTAGGGCCAGGTGGAGCGAGGGGCTGTACTCACCCCGCTCCAGGTAGCCGACGGTCTGGTAGTGCACGCCGAGCCCCTCTGCCAGCTCACGGCGGGTGATGCCGCGCTCGACGCGCAGCATCGCGATCCGGTTGTGGATCGTCTCGGGCGTGGACTGGACTGCCGGAGTCATCGCTCGGCTCAGTACCCGCGGTTGAGGACGCGCTCGCGGGCGGCGGCCACGACGGTGCCGGACTGGCGCCGCGCCATGCGCCTGAGCAGGGCCGGCGCCACCAGCATCCCGACGACCGCCCAGGCGACCAGCACGGCGAGGGCCAGGCCGATGCGCCACTCGCCACCGAGCTCGGCGGCAGCCGCGGAGTCGGGCAGGAGCACCCACCGGAAGGACACGCCGATCCAGTACAACGGGGTCGCCTGCGCAAGCCACTGCAGCCAGGTCGGCAGCAGCGTGACCGGGAAGAAGAGGCCGGAGAGGGCCGCCACCACGTAGATCCCCATCATCGCCCAGGCGAAGGCGACCATCGACCGGAACACCGTCCCGAGCACCGCCCCCCACGGCAGCATCGCGGCCACGGTGAGCAGGAAGACGACGAGCAGCAGCAGCCACCGGCCGGCTTCCGTCGGCATCGTCCCCGGCAGCAGGACGGCGGCGCCGACGACCGCCGGCACGATCGGGATCAGCGCGTCCACCGGCGTGATGAGGAGCTTGGCGAGGAGGTGTCCGGTCATCCCGTGCGGGACCGCCTTGGCTCGCAGGAGCGTGCCGTCCTCCCGCTCGGTCTGCAGCTCGCCGGCGACGCCCATCACGGCGGCGGCCACGACGCCGAAGGCCAGGAACCCGCTGAAGACGTACCCGCTCGCCGCGACCAACCCGTCGGAGAAGTCGGCGTCGCGCACGAACCACAACACGACGAGCAGGATGCCGGGCAACAGCAGGGTGCCCACACCGGCGCCGGTCGTGTACTTGCGTTTCAGGCTGGTGCGCGCCTGGCCCCGGGCCGCTCGCAGCACCGCGCCGGTCACCGTCGGCTCGGTCATCGAGCCACCTCCTGAAGGCTCCGCAGCGAGCCGAGGTCCGCTCCGGACTCGACCCGCCGCACGATCTCGAGGTAGACGTCCTCGAGGGACGCTGCGCGCACCTCGACGACCTGCACCTCGCCCGGTCGGCGCGTGAGGACCTCGGTCAGGTACGCGGTCGGGTCGGACTCGGCGTGAACGCTCACCTCCCCGGTGGCGAGGTCGCGCAGGCGCACCTCGCTGGAGCGGGAGAGCCGAAGTCGTAGATCGTCAGGGCTCCCGTCGGCGACGATCGACCCGCCGGCGAGGATGAGAAGCCGGTCGGCGACCTTCTCCGCCTCGGCGAGGTCGTGGGTCGTCATCAGGATCGTCGTGTCGAGATCCGCAAGGTCGGCGAGGAGGTCGTGCACGTCCCGGCGGCCGGCCGGGTCGAGGCCCGACGTGGGCTCGTCGAGGAAGAGCACTTCGGGCCGGCCGACCAGACCGACTGCCACATCGAGTCGGCGGCGCTGGCCACCGGACAGCCTGTCGATGCGCTTGTCCGATTGGTCGGCCAGCCCCACCCGGGTGAGGAGTTCGGCTGTGTCCCAAGGGCGAGGTACCTCAGGGGTGGCATAGGGGGCGTAGTAGGCGCCGATCACCTCCAGCAGGTCGCTGACCCGCCAGGTCCCGTGGTCGCGCCAGCTCTGGAGCACAACACCGACGCGGGCGCGCCAAGGCTCGGGTGCGTGCTCGGGATCAACACCCAGGACCTCGACACGGCCGCCGCTGCGGCGACGGAAGCCCTCGAGGATCTCCACGGTCGTGGTCTTTCCAGCGCCGTTCGGGCCGAGCAGGGCGACGACCTGGCCGCGGGGTATCTCGAGGTCCACGCCGTCGAGCACGACGTTGTCGCCGTACGCCATGGACAGGCCTTGACACCTGACGATCAGCGGCGCGCCCGCAGTGGTCATGCAATGAAATGTAGCAGTACTGCTATCAAGGTGAAGAGACATTTCTCGACCACACCCGCACGGCAGACGGTCAGGCGTGCCGAGCGGTGCTCACGCCCACCAGGTCAGCCAGCACGGCCACGGCCCCGGCGTCCAGGCCTGCCACCCGGCCCACCTCCCGCAGCGCCGCCCGAGCCTCGTCGGCGCGCATGGAGATCATCTCCTCCACCCGGTCGACAGCGCCGCTGTCGGTGAAGATGCCACGGAGGCAGGCGATCCCAGCATCATCGAGGTCCTCGCGGCCGAGGAGTGCCTCGATCCCCGCACGGTCCGCGTCGCCGGCGAGGTGGAGGGCGAAGGCGACGAGGACGGTGCGCTTGCCCTCGCGCAGGTCGTCCCCGGCAGGCTTCCCCGTCGCCTCCGGATCGCCGTAGACACCGAGCAGGTCGTCGCGCAGCTGGAACGCCTCGCCGAGGGCGAGGCCGTAGTCGGACAGGTGGCCGAGCGTGGACGCCGGAGCGCCGCCGACGCGAGCGCCGATGAGCAACGGATGCTCGATGGTGTACTTGGCGCTCTTGTACCGAATCACATTGCGTGCCGAGGCGATTCGCACATCCAGATCGAGCCCGTCCCACCCACGGGCCGACTCGAGCAGATCGAGGAACTGACCGCCCATCAGCTGTGTGCGCATGAGGTCGAACGTGCCCCGCCCCCTGGCCAGCTCCTCGACGGGCAGTCCGCACGTCGAGTACAGCTCGTCGCACCAGGTGAGACAGAGGTCGCCGGCGAGGATGGCCGCGCCCTCGCCGAACCGGGCACCGTCGCCTGCCCAGCCGCGCGAGCGGTGCAGAGCCGCAACCGCCCGGTGCGCCGAGGGCATCCCGCGCCGCATGTCGCTGCGATCCATGACGTCGTCGTGCAGCAGCGCCGCGCCCTGGAAGAACTCCATGCTCGCCGCGAGCCGGACCAGCGCATCCGAGTCGCCCCCGCCCGCCGCCCGATAACCCCAGTAGAGGAAGCCGGCGCGCAACCCCTTGCCTCCGGTCAGCAGGCGCGAGACGGCGTCCACCAGCGGGGTGATCTCGTCGCCGACCTCGGACAGGTCCAGCGTGGCAGCGGCGATGTGCGCGTCAATCGCCTCCTGGACCCGGCGGCGCAGGGCGTCGAGGTCGGTTGGGCTGGTCACGCAGGCTCCTCCGTCGGTCGGCGCGCGGGAGGTCCCGCGCGTCGCCGTCAGCCTAACCGCGCGGATGACCGATCCGTGGCACAGGGCCACGCGGGGAGCCGGCCGGATCTATCGTGGCGGCATGGCACACGGCATCGCATCCTCGATGACTCGCGCGGAGCGCTTCACGCGGTCCCTCGTCGCGATGATCGAGGCTCCGACGCCGACCTTCAGCTTCGAGTTCTTCCCACCCAAGGACGACGCTGCGGCCGAGCAGCTCTGGGAGGCGATCCGTCGGCTGGAGAAGGTGTCGCCGAGCTTCGTCTCGATCACCTATGGCGCCGGCGGCAGCACCCGGGACCGCACGGTCCGTCTCACCGAGCGGGTGCTGCAGGAGACCTCCCTGACCCCGATGGCGCACCTGACCTGCGTGGGGCACTCGGTGACCGAGCTGCGCCAGGTCGTCGGCACGTACGCGGCGGCGGGCGTCCGCAACATCCTCGCCCTCCGCGGTGATCCACAGGGCGGACTCGGCCAGCCGTGGGTGGCGCACCCACAGGGCCTCAACCATGCAGACGATCTCGTCCACCTCGTCAAGGGGCTCGGCGACTTCACCGTCGGTGTCGCGGCCTTCCCGGACGGCCATCCGGAGTCGCACACCGTCGAGGACGACGTCGCGACGCTGATCCGCAAGGAGCAGCAGGGCGCCGAGTTCGCGATCACCCAGATGGTCTTCGACGTGGACAACTACCTGCGCCTGCGCGACGAGCTCGCCCGGCGCGGCTCGCGGCTGCCGGTGGTCCCGGGCCTCATGCCGATCACCAATGCCCGCCAGGTGGTTCGCATGGCCGAGCTGGCGGGGCAGCCGATGCCGACGGCCGTGACGGACCGCCTCGAGCGGCATGGCGACGACGCCGATGCAGTGCGCCAGGAGGGGCTGGCCATCGCCACCGAGTCCGCGCGTCGCCTGCTCGACGAGGGCGCGCCCGGGATCCACTTCATCACCATGAACCGGTCGTCCGCGACGCTCGAGGTCTTCGGCAGTCTCTGAGCCGACCCGAGAAGGAGGCTCACGTTGGGGAGCGAGCCCAGCGGCATACGCCAAAGGGCCCGATCCACGAGCGGACGGCACCCCTGCAACCTTCCGTTCGCGGACCGAGCCTGCGCTGCCACTGTGCCGGGGGCCCGTCGGGGTGGCGTGAGCACGGGTACTCAGTTTGTCCCGATTGATGCAGTATGCCGCTGAGCTCTGTCACGTGCGCGCCGAATCCTTCTCGGGCGGCTGGGCTCTCAGGCAGGTGGGCGCACGGTGACGGAGCGACCACCGGTCATCCGGACGAGCTCGTCGTGCGTCGTCGGGAAGACGGTGTGGGGGTGCCCGGCTGCGGCCCAGACGGTTTCGTGGTCGGCCAGCGAGGCGTCGACGAGCGTCGTCACGTCGGAGGCGTGGCCGACCGGGGCGACGCCACCGATGGCGAATCCGGTTGTAGCGCGGACGAACTCGGCGTCCGCCTTGCCGATGCTCGCGTAGCCGGTCACCTCGGCCACGTGGTCGGTGTCCACGCGGTGTCCACCCGATGCGAGGACGAGGAGGGGGACCTGCCTGCCGTCCGTCGTGGTCGCGACGAAGACGAGCGAGTTGGCGATCGCCGACACGGACGTGCCGAGAGCCGCAGCGGCCTGGGCGGCGGTGCGCGCGGCATCGTCGAGGACGACGACCTCTCCGGTCACACCGGCCGGTGAGAGCGCCGCCCGCACCCGAGCCACCGAGGGGTGGTCGAGCAGCGTCGGTCGGCGCGGGACGTCGGTGGTGAGGTCGGTGGTGAGGTCGGTGGTGAGGTCAGTGGTGTCGTCCGTGGAGGGCGCATCGGTCATGGGTGCCACGGTATCGAGACCCCCCTCGATCGATTCGAGGTCTCCGCTCGCTCTCGAGAGCGAAGTGACACCTCCAATCGAATAACTCGAACCGGTCACCCCGAGACAGGGGGTTCGAGGCGGCTTGACAGGCTGTCAGTGGCTGGGGCTACGCTTGGATCATCGAACACATGTTCGAGAAGTGAGTTGAGACCAGGTCAGTCGTCGGCAGGGTGTTCGGGACGTCCGCGGTGGAGCGGCGGATCGTCCCGGGTCGTGTTCTCCCGCCTCGACGTGTGTCCCGAAAGGAGACGTGTCGTGGTGCGCAGGTTCAGTGATCCAGTCGAGGTCCGCGTCGGGGAGCCGGAGCGTCCGGAGGCCTTCATCTGGCGCGGCCGACTCTACGTCGTGCGTGACGTCCTCTCGCAGTGGCGCGAGCGGCGCGCCTGGTGGCGGGACGCGCTCGACGCCGAGGAGGAAGACGTCGTGCCGGGGAGCTCGATCGCCGCAGCGGCGAGCGAGCACCGGATCTGGCGCGTCGAGGCGAGCCCGGGCTGGTCGTTCGCGCCCGGGGTCTACGACCTGGCCCATGACGAGTCGGCCCAGGGTGACCGGTGGTCGCTCGTCCGGGTCGCCGACTGACGACACCGACACGCAAGGAGCTCCACGATGACCCTCGCATCCAGCGCGACCGCGTTCCCCCGGCCGCCGGTGCCCGCCGCGGTGCTCGACCTCCTCGGCCGGGCCAGGACCACCCTCGAGGAGGCGTGTCGCACCGCGGATGCCTCAGAGCGCTACCGGGATGCTCACCTGGGGGCGCTGCGTGCTGCGGCCGCTCTCGTGGCGGCACGCACCACCCCCTCTCCGCGATCCCGGCCACGGAGCGTCTGGCAGGTCCTGCCCGGGATCGCCCCCGAGCTGGCGGAGTGGGCGGCCTTCTTCGCCGCCTGCTCCGCCCACCGGTCGATCATCGACCGGGGTGGGTGGATCCCGGCACGCGAGGCGGATGACCTGCTCCGTCAGGCAGAGATGTTCCTCGAGATCGTCCAGGGCATCCTCGGGGTCCCGATCACCGTGCCGCTGCCCGAGCTGACCACGCCGCTCCGCGGGGCGCCACCGGTCCGATGACCGACAGCTTCGTCCACCTGCACGTCGCGTCGGGCTACTCGATGCGATACGGCACGGCCAAGCCGGAGCAGCTCGTCGAGCGGGCCGTCGCCTTCGGCCAGCCTGCGCTTGCCCTCACCGACCGCGACGGGCTCTACGGCGCGGTCAAGTTCGTCACGGCCTGCATGGAGCGGGGAGTCGGCCCGATCCTCGGGGTCGACCTTGCCCTCGGCCCTGACCCGATCGAGCCGCGTCGCTATCCGGGAGCGCAGGGCGGAGGAGCTCGCGGCGCCGCACGAGGGCGAACCCCGGTGCGAGGTGGCGCCCTCGTCGACCCGCGTCTGCCCCGGGTGACCGTCCTGGCCCGGGGGAGCCGCACCGGCCTGTCCCCGGGCGCCGGATGGGCCGCGCTCTGCCGCCTCGTCACGGACACCCACCTGAGCGGGGAGCGCGGAAACCCGGTGGTCACCGCACGCCTGCTCTCCGAGCACTCCCGAGCTGCCGACGCTGCCGACGCTGCCGACGCTGCCGACGCTGCCGACGCTGCCAACGCTGCCGGCCCGGTGCGCGCAGGAACGGCTGTGGACACCGGGGCCGCTCGAGATGCCGAGCCGTCCCGGCTGGTCGTGCTCCTCGGCCCGGACTCGGACGTCGGCCGTGCGGTGCTCGCCCGGAAGCAGTCCCTCGCCCGGGCCACTCTCGAGCGGTGGCGCGAGCTGCTGCCGGGGGACGGGCTCGTCGTCGAGATCGTCTGCCACGGTGGTCCCGAGCACCTGCCCGGCAGCCTCGGGCAGGCCGGTCGGATGCTCGCGCTGGCCGCGGAGCTCGGAGTGCCGACGGTGATCACCGCAGCGGTCCGGCACGCCGATCCCCAGGATGCCGCCATCGTCGACGTCCTCGACGCGGCACGCCGCCTGGTCGCCCTTGACGCGCGCCACCTCGACCGGGTGACGACGGCGGGGCACCTCTCGCCGACCCCCGTCATGCACGCGCTGGCGCGTGACGTCGTCCAGGTCTCCGGTCCGGGCCTCGTCGGCGGGGGTGCGCTGGCTCGGCAGCGGGCTGCCGAGCTCATCGCGCGGACGACGACGATCGCGACCTCGTGCATCCAGGATCCCCGCGCCGACCTCGGGATCGGCTCGGTCCACCTGCCCGAGCCCGACGTGCTCGGCATCCGTGAGGGCATCAGTCCGCAGGCTGTCCTCGCACGGCGGTGCCGCGAGTCGATCGCGACCTGCTATCCCAGTCACACGGGCGCGCAGCTCGCGGCCGTCAGCGAGCGGCTCGAGGACGAGCTGCACGTCATCGAGACACTCGGCTATGCGACGTACTTCCTCACCGTGGCGCAGGTCTGCGACCTCATCCGGGAGATGGGGGTCCGGGTCGCGGCGCGCGGGTCAGGGGCCGGCTCGGTGGTCAACTACCTGCTGGGCATCTCCGGGGTCGACCCGATGCGCCACGGCCTGCTCATGGAGCGCTTCTGCTCACCGTTGCGGGCCGAGCTGCCCGACATCGACATCGACGTCGAGTCCGCGCGCCGCACCGAGATCTACGAGCGGATCCTCAGTCACTTCGGTGGCGAACGGGTCACCTGCGTGTCGATGATGGACACCTATCGCGTGCGCCACGCCATCCGCGACGCCGGTGCGGCCCTCGGCCTGCCGCCACAGGAGATCGACGCGATGGCGAAGGCGTTCCCGCACATCGCCGCCCGCAACGTCCGCAACGCCCTCGCCGAGCTGCCCGAGCTGCGCGCGAGCGGGCTGGACGTGCCGCGGCTCCAGCTGATGTACGACATCGTCGAGCGGCTCGACGGCCTGCCGCGACACATCGCCCTGCACCCGTGCGGGGTCATCCTGTCCGACTCGGGCCTGCTCGATCGGACCCCGGTCGAGGCGAGCTGGCTCGGCTTCCCGATGAGCCAGTTCGACAAGGACGACGTCGAGGCGATGGGCCTGCTCAAGCTCGACGTGCTCGGCATCCGGATGCAGTCCGCCATGGCCCACGCGGTGGCGGAGGTGGAGCGAGTCGACGGCGCAGGGATCGACCTCGACGACCAGACCCAGGTGCCCTTCGACGACGAGCCGACCTTCGAGCTGATCCGGTCGACCCGGACTCTCGGGTGCTTCCAGATCGAGAGCCCGGGTCAGCGCGAGCTCATCGGCAAGTTCGGGCCGCAGACCTTCGAGGACATCATCATCGACATCTCCCTCTTCCGACCGGGGCCGGTCAAGAGCGACATGATCATCCCCTTCCTCAACGCGAGGCAGGGCTGGAAGGAGCCCTCCTACCTCCACCCGTCGCTCGTGCCCGCGCTCCGGGAGACGGAGGGGGTGGTCGTCTTCCACGAACAGGTCCTGGGGCTCGTCGCAGAGACGACCGGGGTGACCCTCGCCGAGGCTGACGAGGTCCGTCGGGCACTGGGGTCACCGGCGGGACAGGACGAGGTCGAGAAGTGGTGGCGACCTGCGGCCCTGGCCCGGGGCTACGACCCGGATGACGTCGACCGGATCTGGGGCGTCCTCAAGGCCTTCGCGTCCTTCGGATTCTGCAAGGCGCACGCTGCCGCCTTCGCCCTGCCGACGTACCAGTCCGCCTGGCTCAAGACCCATCATCCGGGCGCCTTCCTCGCGGGGGTCCTCACCCATGACCCGGGCATGTACCCCAAGCGGCTCATCCTCGACGACGCTCGGGCCTTCGGCATCACGATCCTCGGGCTCGACGTCAATGTCTCGACGGGGGAGTACCGCTTCGAGCGCACGGAGGACGGCGGCGAGGGGATCCGGCTCGCGCTGGCCGACGTGCACGGCATCACCGACCTGGAGGTCGCGAACATCGTCGCCGGCCAGCCCTACTCCAGCCTCTCCGACTTCTGGCAACGCGCCCACGTGTCCCGGCCGGTGGCGGAGCGTCTCGTCCTGGCCGGTGCCTTCGACTCGATCCACGACATCGTCACGGGCGGACCCATCATGGGCCGGACCAGTGCGGGCGGATCCGGCACGGGCGGATCCGGCGCGGGCGGATCAGGCCGGCGTGGTGTTGCCGGGTTCCGCAGCGGGTTGGGGCGTCGCGGCCGGGTCACCCGTCGGGACCTGCTCCTGCACGTCGCCGAGCTCGACCGCTGGTCCGCGTCCCAGCGCCGGTCGACGAGAGGCGCGGCCCGTGCCGCGGCGCGCCGCAGCCCCACCGCGCAGGGCGTGCGCACTGCGTCCCACGAAGGGTCGCACGGAGGGTCTGACGGAGGATCGCACCGGGGACGAATCACCTCGGTGTCCGAGTCAGGCGACATCCGGGCGCTCGCCGCGGCGCAGTCGCAGGGGCCGGCCGCGGTGCCGTCCCACGTGCCGGTCCAGCTGGCGCTCGACCTCGGGGACACGCCCCGACTCACCGCAACGAGCGGCCTGCCGGAGATGACCGGCCCAGAGCGGGTGCGCGCGGAGCTCGAGGTGCTCGGCCTCGACGCCAGCGGTCACATCGTCGACTTCTACGTCCCGATGCTCGATGCGCTGGGGGTGACCCGGGCGGACGGGCTGCTGTCCGGTCGGAGCGGCCGCGAGGTCTGGGTCGCGGGGGTCAAGGTCGCGACCCAGACCCCGCCGATCCGCTCCGGCCACCGCGTCGTCTTCCTCACCCTCGACGACGCGACCGGTCCGGTTGACCTCACCTTCTTCGAGGACGTGCAGGGGCCCTACGCCTCGACGGTCTTCCACTCCTGGCTGCTCCTGTGCCGCGGCATCGTGCGGCGCACCGGGCCCAAGGGCCTGTCGATCCGCGCAACCGGTGCCTGGGAGCTGAGCGCCCTGCAGGAGGCCTGGACCGCAGGGGGGATCGCCGCCGTACGTGATGCCATCGAGGCGGCTGACCGCGTCGCCTGCGAACGAGCGGGGGCGCTCACCAGCGAGGACGTCGACCAGGGCGTCGACGGCCCGGCCCGTCCCCTCGGGGTCGGCGAGACACCCGCCGGGCGCCGCGTGCTCGTCCACGCCTCCGGTTTCAAGCAGTCCCCCTACGCCGACATCCGTCCCGCCGGGGGTGACGTCCGAGACTCCCGGAGCGTCGCGAGCGCATCGGGACTCGTGCCCTCGGATGTGCCGAAAGGGCCGCCGCGCAAGCTGTGGCATGCGAGTCCGGGAAGCGCAGGGCACTAGGGTGAACGTGCCAGAGACCTGCCGCCAGACCCGGAGGACGTCGTGCCAGACGAGCAGCATCCGCCGCGCCGCGCCGCCGGGGCCCGTCCCTCCGCCGTGGTCTCCTCGGTGCGGGCTCACGCGGACGAGGAGGCTCGCATCATCGGCCGCCAGCTCGACGTGCTCGACCTCGGTGGCGGCACCGGTGGCGTCGCCGTCCCCCTTGCCGAGGACGGCCACCGCGTCACCGTCGTCGATCCGAGCCCGGACGCGCTCGCGGCCCTCGCCCGGCGGGCCCGTGAGGCCGGTGTCCACGAGAACCTCACCTCGATCCAAGGTGACGGCGACTCCCTCGCCAGCGTGCTCGCCGCGCACCGGTTCGACCTCGTCTGCTGCCACGGCGTCCTCGAGTTCGTCGACGACCCCGTCGCCACACTGCGCGCCATCTCGGACGCGCTGCGCCCCGGTGGCACCCTCTCACTCCTCGTCGCGGGTCGCCTCGCGGTCGTCTTCGCCAAGGCCATCGCCGGCGAGTTCGCCCAGGCACGGGCCGCGCTCACCGATGCCGACGGACGATGGGGCCGCACTGATCCGTTGCCGAGGCGCTTCGACCTCGACCTGGTCGAGGAGCTGCTCACCGGCGCTGGTCTCACCGTGGCCCAGGTCCGGGGGACCAACATCCTGGGGCACCTCGTTCCCGCATCGCTCATCGACTCCGACGCCGACCGGGCTGCGCTGGCCGAGCTCGACGAGCTCCTCGTGGCCGGGCCGCGACGTGAGTTCCTGCGGACGCTCGGAAATGGACTGCACCTCGTCGCCCGCCGCGACTGACCTCGCGCGCCGGCCCGCCCATGAGGCGGCAGGTCAGGTGGTGAAGGGCAGATGAGCCGGCGCCAGTTCACCGCACCCTCGCGCACCGAGGAGGGGCCGCCTGATGACACCGGCTGCACGATCCTCCACGTCGACATGGACGCCTTCTACGCGTCCGCATCCCTCATCTCCCGGCCCGATCTGCGCGGCAAGCCGGTCATCATCGGCGGTGCCGGCGGCCGATCGGTCGTGCTCTCCGCAACCTATGAGGCGCGGGCCTTCGGGGTCGCCTCGGCCATGCCCATGGCCCGGGCCCGTCGGCTCTGCCCGCAGGCGGTCGTCATCCCGCCGGACCACCGTCGCTACGCAGCCATCTCCGATGCGGTCATGGCCACCTTCGCCGCCATCACGGAGCACGTCGAGCCGCTGTCCCTCGACGAGGCCTTCCTCGACGTGTCCGGCGCCGTCCGCCGCCTCGGCCCACCGACCCGGATCGCCGAGCAGCTGCGGGACACGATCGCCGACGAGCAGGGGATCACGTGCTCCGTCGGCGTCGCCTCGACGAAGTTCGTCGCCAAGCTCGCCTCGGCGCTCGCCAAGCCGGACGGGCTCATCGTGGTCCCGCGAGACGAGACCGTCTCGTTCCTCCACCAGCTGCCCGTCGGCGCCATCTGGGGTGTTGGCGACAAGACGGAGGAGCACCTGCACCGCCTCGGGTTGCGGACGGTAGCCGATTTGGCGCACACCCCACTCGAGACCCTCCAGCGCGCCCTCGGTGATGTCGCCGGGCGTAATCTGCACGACCTGGCCTGGGGGCGGGACCCGCGGGCTGTCGTCCCGGAGCGCCGCGAGAAGTCGATCGGGGCAGACGAGACGTTCGCGCACGACATCGATGACCCCGTCCGCATCCACCGTGAGCTGCTCCGCCTCTCGGACCGCACCGCTGCGCGGGCCAGGTCGGCGGGGATGGCCGGTCGGACCATCTCCATCAAGGTCCGGTTCTCGGACTTCACGACCATCACGAGGTCCAAGACCCTGCGCCATCACACGGACGTCTCTCGTGAGATCTTCGCCACTGCCCGGGAGCTGTTCGATCGGCTCGGACTGCAGCGAGCCCGCATCCGGCTCGTCGGCGTCAGGCTCGAGGGCATCGTCCCGGCTACGGCCGCACCGATCCAGTCAGCATTGGACGAGCCAGAGCACGGGTGGCGCGAGGCCGATCGGGCCGTGGACCGTGCCAGTGCCCGTTTCGGCGCTGGGGCGGTCCGACCAGCGAGCCTGATACCGGATCGGCAGGCCGGGAACGGGCCTACCAGTTCACAGGACGCGCCGCGGGACCTATCCTGAAGGGGAGAACCCGTTACGACCGGCTGTCGTAACCGGGTTGAGTCGACAACACTGCACGACAGGGAGGTGCCAGGTGGCACTCTCGGATCACGAGGAGGCACTCCTCCACCAGATGGAGGAGGCCCTCTACGCCGAGGACCCGCGATTCGCATCGCGGATCGAGAAGACGAAGTCGCGGGGACTGGGTCGAGGACGGATCGTCGTTGGCGTCGCCGCCGGTATCGTCGGCCTGGCCCTGATCGTCTTCGCGGCCATGAGCTCGAGCATCTGGCTCGGTGCGGTCGGGTTCGCCGCCATGGTCGCCGGCATCGTCTGGGCCATCACTCCGGCCAAGCCGGCGCTCGGTTCGGTCGGTCCGGACGGAGTAGCCACCCCTCGCAAGGGTGCCAAGGGACGTCCGTCCAGCGGCAAGTCCGGCACCTTCATGGATCGGCTCGAGGAGCGCTGGGACAAGCGTCGCAACGACCAGTGGTAGTGCACCCTCCGAGCTGAGCCAGCTCAGCGGCATACGGCTGAATCAAGGCCGTTTGCCTCGTGGAGTCGCGCGCCGGGACCAGCCGGAGCGGCAGGACTACGGGCGAGTCACGAAGACGCCCACGGCCCACGTGACGATGATCAGCAGCGCCGTGAGCAGTTCGATCCCCATGCTCAACAAGACGGCACGCACCGC
The DNA here is from genome assembly GCA_036280515.1 of Intrasporangium sp. Lineage (GTDB taxonomy): Bacteria > Actinomycetota > Actinomycetes > Actinomycetales > Dermatophilaceae > Intrasporangium. Next base: position 14,992 of record DASUQN010000242.1, read on the forward strand.
GTGCCGCGTCGCGACCCAGGCGCGCTCGTGGGTCCCGTGCTTCAACCGCTCCATGACGTAGACGGCGCCGACGAACGCGATCGGCGCCCCGAGCAGCGGGATGACGAACAGGCCGATGACCGCCGCGACCAGCGCCACGCCGATGATCTTGGAGTCGACGCCCGTCGCCCGCATCCGTCGGGCGGGGACGAGGTACTGGGCCACCAGGCCCAGGACGTAGATCGCGGTGGCGACCCAGAAGACGGTCCACCCTGCAGTCGAGTGCATCTCAAACGCCCAGAGCAGCGTTGCTGCCCAGACGACGAACAACCCCGGAAGGACGGGAAGGACGATTCCCACCGTGCCCACCAACATGGCGAGCAGGACCAGGACATTCGTGGCCGTGATCACGTGAGGCCGGTCACGCCTGGGGAGACCAGATCAGGTCCCCTCCGCCCGATCAGCGCTCGTCCGCCGCAGTCGACGTGTCGTGGAGGCGATCGCTCTCGTCATGGATGTCGATGGCCTTGTCCATGAGAGCCGGGAGGTGCTGACGGCCATGATGCGCACAGAAGAGCAGCTCCCCGCCGGAGACGAGACGGGCACGGATGTACGCCTGGGCCCCGCAGCGGTCGCACCGGTCGGACGCGGTCAGTTCGGTTACCAGTGCTGTGGTCATCATGCTCGCCTTCTCTCCACCCTCTAGGGATCCAGCCGAGACTGAACCCTGTCATATACCAAGACGCGCGACCAAAGAATTCCGTTGCCCTGCCTGGGCTCCATCACCCTTCTGCCGTGCGTCTGGCTGTTCCAACAGTGAACCATGCCGATTCCTTCCCGAGCTGGAGGCGGGCGCCGACGACCTGCGCCATGCCCGGATCGTTACGTGACCTCTACCCACGTGGCCTCCCCGCCGCGAGCCTGCTCAGGAACGTCGGCGCAGGTCGTTAGGCTTCCGGTGCCGAGCATGACGACCGGCCCGGCGCACCGACCAGAGAGTGATCACGCACCTTGGCCTCCGCCTCCCGCCCCGCCCCGAACGGCAACGGTGACTACACCGCGCGCCACCTGCAGGTCCTCGAGGGACTCGAGGCCGTGCGCAAGCGGCCCGGCATGTACGTCGGCTCCACCGACCAGCGGGGTCTCATGCACTGCCTCTGGGAGATCATCGACAACTCGGTCGACGAGGCGCTCGCCGGGGTGTGTGACCACATCGACGTGATCCTCGCCAAGGACGGGTCGATCGAGGTCCGCGACAACGGCCGCGGCATCCCGGTCGACACCGAGCCGCGGACCGGCCTCTCCGGGGTCGAGCTCGTCTTCACCAAGCTGCATGCCGGCGGCAAGTTCGGCGGCACGTCCTATGCCGCCACTGGCGGACTCCACGGCGTCGGAGCCTCGGTCGTCAACGCACTGTCCGCCCGCCTCGACGTCGAGGTCGACCGGGGCGGCAAGACCTACGGCATGAGCTTCCGGCGGGGCGAGCCCGGGGTGTTCACCGACGCGGGGCCGACCCACTCGCCGGAGGCCACGTTCGCTCCCTACGAGAAGCGCAGCGCCCTGCCCGTCGTCGGCAAGGCCAAGCGCGGCGTGACCGGCTCGAGAGTCCGCTTCTGGCCCGATCCCCACATCTTCCTCAAAGGCGCCGTGCTCGACTACGACGCGCTCGTCGCGCGGGCCCGCCAGACGTCGTTCCTGGTCCCCGGCCTGCGGCTCGTCATCCGGGACGAGCGCCGCCTCTCAGGGAAGCCGGCATCGGAGGAGCCGACCGTGGAGGTGTTCCACCACGACGGGGGGATCGCCGAGTTCGTCGAGTTCCTCGCACCGGACGCGGCGATCACCGACGTGTGGCGACTCGAGGGTGCAGGCACCTTCAAGGAGACCGTGCCCATTCTCGACAACGAGGGGCACATGACGCCCACGGAGCTCGAGCGCGAGTGTGTCGTTGACATTGCGCTGCGCTGGGGCCAGGGCTACGACGTGCGGATGCAGTCCTTCGTCAACATCATCACGACGCCCAAGGGCGGCACGCACATGGCCGGCTTCGAGCAGGCGCTGTTGAAGGTCTTCCGGCGCCAGCTCGAGCTCAACGGGCGGCGGCTCAAGGTCGGCAACGACAAGCCGGAGAAGGACGACGTGCTCGCCGGCATGACCGCCGTTGTGACCGTGCGGCTCGCGGAGCCGCAGTTCGAGGGGCAGACCAAGGAGGTCCTGGGCACCAACGCGGTCCGGGCCATCGTCGCCCGCGTCGTCGAGACCGAGCTGACCGCGCGCCTGACATCGAACAAGCGGGGCGACAAGGCCCAGTCGGCGCTGCTGCTCGAGAAGGTCGTCTCCGAGATGAAGTCGCGCATCAGCGCCCGGCTGCACAAGGAGACGCA
>DASUQN010000243.1:0-7156 GCA_036280515.1 Intrasporangium sp.
TTCGCCGGCCACGCGGCCGGGACGACGAAGACCTGGGCGCCCCGGTCGACCAGGCTGCGATAGAGCTCGGGGAAGCGCAGGTCATAGCAGGTGGAGAGTCCGACCTGGACCGTCGATGCCGACCCCGGGGAGTCGCCGGACATCACGGGAACGTCGATGACGACGAGGTCATCGCCGGGGTCCATGAGCCGTGGTTCACCCTCGCCGAACCCGAACCGGTGGATCTTCCGGTACGTGGCGACGAGCTCCCCGGCAGGTGAGAAGACGAGGGAGGTGTTCCACACGCCGTGGCCGTCGGTACTCGTCGGTTCGCCCCGTTCCACGATGCTGCCGCCGTGCAGGGTCACGCCGGCACCCTTCGCGGCGCCGGCGAGCGCCTGGGCAATGGGCCCGTCGACGGACTCGGCCCGGGCGTCCCAGCTGGGGTAGTCGAACCCGCCCGCCGGCCACAGCTCCGGGAGGACGACGAGGTCGTGTCCCTCCTGGGCGCGGACGAGGTCGACGACCCGAGCGGTCCGGTCGGCGACGCTCTCGTCGTCACCGTAGGCGAGCTGGATGACGGCTACCTTCATGCCCCAACTCTCACACACCCGGTGCGGTCGTGAGACGGCCGGTCAGCTCGCAGTGGGCTGCTGGGACCGGACCTCCCGACGCTTCTCGGCGAGCTGCTCGCGCCACTCGGGGTCCGACTGCACGAGGTAGACCAGCCCACAGTCCTGTGGGCCCTCGGCGCCCGGGAAGCACAGGCTGCACGGTTCGCCGATCCGGATCGGGCACTTCGGCTGTGGTGTCCTGGCCATGCTCACTCCTAATGCACTCAATCCTACGCGCCGTAGTAGTTGAACAGCAAACCACTTGGCCGTATGCCGCTGAGCTGCGTTCCGCTCCCGTGGGCGCCAGGTGCCCGCAACGCCTCAGTCGAAGGGTGCAGAGCGCACACGCCCGCTCCGGTCAGGGTTGGTTGGTGCGGTCGCGCTCGGCGAGTCGGGCGAGCTGCTCGTTGTAGGCGGCCAGCTCGGCATCGCCGTCCCTTTCTGCCCGTCGGTCGCGGCGTCGGCCCTCCCTCGTGTCGGCGCGGAACCACTGGGTGGCGACGAGCAACGCCAGCACGAGGGCGGGAAGCTCCCCGATGGCCCAGGCGATGGCGCCGCCGTTGCGCTGGTCCGCCAGGGGATCGTCGATCCACGACACGTTGATGGTCGTGAAGAAGTCCGGTGCCAGCAGGGTGGTCCCGGTCATGATGGAAACGCCGAAGAACGCGTGGAACGCGATGGTCGCGAAGAGCACGATGAGCCGCAGCGCGGGGCTCCACTTCGGCGGGCCCGGATCGATGCCGACGAGCACCCAGGCGAAGAGGTACCCCGCCATGAGGAAGTGGACGGTCATGACGAGGTGCCCGGTGTGCGTCGTCAGCGCCAGCTCGAACAGACCCGTCCAGTAGAAGACGACGAGGCTCATGAAGAAGAAGGCCGCGGCGAAGATCGGGTTGCCGACGACCTTGAGGTAGGGCGAGTGGACGAGCCCGAGCAGCAGTTCGCGGGGGCCCAGGGTGCCATCGGCGCGTGGACGCAGAGTCCGGAGGGCCAGGGTGACGGGCGCGCCGAGGACGAGGAGGATCGGGACGACCATCGCCTCGATCATGTGCAGCGTCATGTGCCAGGAGAAGGCGACCCTCCCGTAGATCCCGAGCACGCCGCTGGTCGCCCAGACCAGGACGAGCCAGCCGAGGACCCAGTTGACCGTCCGGAGCACCGGCCAGCGGTCCCCGCGCCGTGCGAGCCGGACGACGCCGGCGAGGTAGAGCCCGATGGCGAGCAAGGCGACCGCGAGGAAGAGCCAGTCGACCCGCCAGGCCGTGACCCACGACAGCGCCGTCGGCGCGGGTGGCTCGGGGAAGTCGGTGAGCGCCAGGGCTGGGCTCGGGTTCGGCAGCGTCTCGGGCACTGGCGGCTGGGTCCGGGCCAGGGCCGTCGCCAGGCCGAACGCGAGTCCCATGACGACGACCTCGCCGACGGCAAGTCGCAGGAAGGGCCTCCCCGGCGCCGACCCGTCGGCGCCCCGGCGCCCGAGCGCCTCGATCGTGACTCTCCGGTGCCACCAGCCGGCGAAGCCGAGCAGCACGAGAGCGGCTGCCTTGAGGATGACGATGATCCCGTAGGACGTCGTCAGGTCCGCGATCCTCGCGAACCGGGTGGTGGCGGCCAGCACTCCCGAGGCACCCAGCGCGATGAACGCCCACAGGGCGACCGTGGAGTAGCGGCGGACGACCACCGGAAGGGCGTCGCCGAGCTGGGGCCGCAGCACGATGAGGGCGAGCAGTCCCCCGGTCCACAGCGTCGCGCTCAGCAGGTGCCCCGCCATCGCGTTGACGGCCGTCTCGTGGTCGGCGGACCCGCCCGCGTGCCCAGCCAGGCCAAGGACCGCGATGCCGAAGAGGGCGACGACCGAGAGCGCGACCGCGAGCGACCTCGCCCGGGCCACGGCTGCTCCGGAGGCCACGACGAACGCCGCCATCGCCGAGATGAGGCCGATCCGCAGCGTGTCGATCGCCCACACCGAGCCCAGCAGCTCTGGGGCAAAGCGGGGGTCATCGAGCGAAAGCCCCGACGCATCAGCAAACGTGAAGAGGACGACGACGACCCCGGCGATCGCCCACACGAAGGCCGAAGCGGTGGCGACCTGGAACGCCGCGGCCCGACGCGGCTCCTCGAGGCCCGCCGACGCCTGGCGGGTCGTGCCCGGGATCATGGTGGCAGCGAGCACGAGGGTGCCCACCGTGAGCGCCGCTGCGACGTCGTGCACGAGTCGGACGAGCGGCAGCGCCCAGCGCACCACCGGGCCGGCGTCAGTGAGGCCACCCGCTGGGGGCGCGACGGCACCACTGAAGCTCGCGGCGACCACGCTGGCGCCCAGCCCGGCGAGCACGACGAGCGCCACGGCCCACGGACCCAGGGACCGGACAGCGGCGACGTGACGGGCGGGCGAGGGCATGGCTCAAGCGTAAGTAGTCTGGGGGCATGCCTCTGCACCCGGCCGCACCTGACGACCTTGGCGGCTTGCTCGACGCCTTCGAGCAGGTGGTCCAGGCCATCGTCGATCTGGGCTGGGCCTGCCACGAAGAGGACTTCGACAAGCCGACCGAGAACCCCGGATGGACCGTCAAGGACCACTTCGTCCACGTCGTGGCGACGGAGAAGGCCTTCGCGGCGCTGCCTCGAGAGCCGCTCAACCCACCGAACCCCGGCGACGTCCGCAGCCAGTTCGAGCGCATCGTCGACGTCGAGGTCGCGGCTCGCAGGCAGTGGACCGGCCGCAGCATCGTCTCCGAGCTCGCAGACTTCCACCAGCACCGGATGTCGCAGCTCCGGGGCCTCGACCTGACCCTGGAGACGCAGATCGCAGGGTTCTTCGGGGAGCACACCACGTTCGGTGACCAGCTACGGGCGCAGATCACGGACACGTGGGTGCACGAGCAGGACCTGCGCACGGCGCTCGACCGCCCGGGCGACCTCGACTCACCAGCCGCGGCCGTGTTCACGTCCGCCATCATCGACGCCCTACCGCTCATCGCCGTACGCGACGCCCGCATCGAGCCGGGCCACGGCATCGTCCTCGACGTCACCGGTCCGGTCCTCGCGAGGGGCGGCGCGCGTGTCATCGAGGACGAGCACGGCAAGCCCCAGGGCGAGGAGCTCTTCAGCGGTCAGGACCGCCCCGAGGGCGAGGTGCCGCTCGACGTGACGACCGTCCAGCTGACGACCGAGGCGCTGACCCGTCGTGCTGCGGGCCGCCGCGCGACAGACGAGATCCACTGCACCGTCACCGGTGACACGGAGACGGCACGCCGGGTGCTCGACGCCCTGGACCTGCTCTCGCCGTCGCGCGGCTCGGCCGAGGCCCGGCAGGCGGGCGACAGCCTTCCCAACTGAGACTCCCCACTGACAGGAGCGACGCGGACGGCGAACGCCCCCGGCCGGCGATGGTCAGCTCCGGTCGCGAGGCGCCTTCCCGCCGTACTGGCTCTCCTGCCCGCGCACCACCTGCTCGGCCACGTGGCTGAGCTTCATGTTGAGGTCCTGCGAGGTGCTCCGCAGCAGCTCGAACGCCTCGTCCGCGTCGACCCGGTGCGCGGCCATGAGCAGGCCGACGGCCTTGCCGATCTCACGGTTGCTCTGGAGCCCCAGACGCAGCGTCGCCGCCTCCTCCCGGGCCCGCAGCGCCATGAGCGACACGGACGCGAACGCAGCGAGCACGGCACCCTGGTCGGCCGACCGCTCGGTCAGGCACCCCGGCTCGTCGGCGAAGATGTTGAGCGCGCCTACCTTGCCGCCGTCGAGCAGGAGCCGGTAGCCGATGGCCGAGCGCACCGGAGTCTCCTTGACGACGCGCTCGGTGAATCGGGGCCACGGGCTCGTGCCGGACGTCAGGTCGGTGTCGTGCTGGTAGGCCTCGTCGAGGATCGCGTCAAGGCACGGTCCCTCGCCGACCTCCCTCTCGATCTCGTCCACCCTCGCCGCGATGTCGTCGGTCGACGCAGCGGTGAGGTACTGGCCCCGCTGACGAAGCATGAGCGAGGACCGTTCGCACCCGTCGACGAGCCGGCGCGCTGCGTCGACGATCGACTGATGGATGGCGGCCTCGCCGGCTTCGGCGTAGATCAGCCCGGAGAGGCGGACGAAGGTCTCCCGGGTGTCGTCGTCGGTGTGGACGTCGTTCACGCCCGCCATCCTCGCACGTCCCGCCTCGGTTCGTACCTGCTGATCGGGAGGGAGATGGCACCCGCGCCACGGGCGCGCGGGAGCGAGCTGAGCGGCATACGGCAGGGGTATGCCGCTGAGCCGGCACCCGCTGCACGTGCACGCTGAACGGGTGGCCGGGTCTACCGAAGGCTGGCCATCTCGCGCCTGACGAGGAACGCGCGCGTGCCCAGCGCCATGAGGAAGGCGGCCGCCGCGGCTAGGACGGCTACCCAGTAACCCTGGCGCGCGCCGACCCGGTCGATGACGGCCCCCGAGACGGCCGAGCCGACCGCGATCCCGATGATGAGCCCGGTGAGGACGATGGTCATGCCCTCGTTGAGCTGCGCCCGCGGGACGATGCGCTCGATGAGGTTCATCGTGGTGATCAGCGTGGGTGCGGTCGCGATGCCGGCCACGAACATGACGGCGGCGAGGACCCAGAGGTTGTCGGCGAGCAGGACCGGTGCCTCGAGCACCAGCATCCCGAAGGTGCCCGCAATGAGGAGCTTGGACAGGTTCCGCCCGTGCGAGACCTGGCCGAAGACGAGGCCCGAGACGGCCGAGCCGGTGGCGAAGAGGGCCAGGATCGCGCCCGCGGCGTTGCTGTGCCCAGCCTCCTCCGCCACGGCCAGGGTGACGACCTCGTTGACGCCGAAGATCGCGCCGGTCATCACCATGATGAACGCGAGCGGGAGGATGCCGGGGTTGTGGTGTGCGGGCCCGTGCGGCCGCTCGTGGTGCGGCACGACGGGCGGCTCCGTCGAGCGCGCCGACACGAAGACGAGCACCCCGATCGCGTAGCAGATCGTCGCGAAGAGGAAGCCTGCCTCGGGGAAGACCGACGTGGACAGCCAGATCGCGAGGACCGGCCCGATGACGAAGGTGACCTCCTCCATGACCTGCTCGAAGGACATCGCCGTGTGCAGCTTGCGCGGCTCGTGCGCGAAGATGTGCGACCACCTGGCCCGTGCCATGGTGCCGAGGTTGGGGATGACGGCGCACAGGGGGAAGGTGATGAACAGGATCCACGCCGGCCAGCCCCGCCACGACACGATCATCGTCAGGGCCGCCCAGAAGCCGGACCAGATGAAGAACGGCACGGCGACCCGCCGCTGTCCGTAGCGGTCGACCAGCCGCCCGGTGATCGGCGCCGCGATCGCCAGGGCGATGAGTCCGGTCGCCATGACCGCCCCGGCGAGCTCGTACGAGCCACGGCGTGAAGCGACCATCGCCACGGTGGCCACGGCGAACATCGCGCCGGCCGAGCGCGCGGTCATCCCCCCGATGATGAAGGTGCGTGCCCCCGGCACCTCGAACAGCGGTCGGTACGACGAGAGCAATACGGTTCCTGGGTCGGGTGGAGGGCTGGATGGGTGGACGGCTCGTGGCCCGAGCCATCGTCGCACGCCCGCCCAGTCGTCACCTCGTCGCCTCGATGAAGCTAGGCCTCGGGGGCGGGGGTGACCCGCTCCGTCGACGGACCGTGCTTGCGCCGCAGCGACCACATCTGCGGCGAGCGCTCGAGCTCCACGGCGACGTCCCAGGCGACTCCGCCGGGCACGGTCTCGCGCCGGAAGCTGCGGACGAGGCGCCGGGCGAGCTCGGGGTCCGCGGCCACGCGGGCCGCCAGTGCGTGCGCCTCGCGCTCGACGTGTTCGTCGTCGTGGGCCGCCCAGGCGAGGCCGAGCTCGACGGCGCGCTCGCCGCTGACCTCCTCCCCGAAGAGACCCATCGCCGCGGCCGCCTCCCGGCCCGCCACGCGGCTCAGGAGCGTGAAGTGGCCCCCGCCCGGGTGGATGCCGATCTGGGCGAAGCCGGGCAGGAGCCTCGCCGTGCGCGAGACGATGCGCACGTCCGTGGCGAGGGCGAGGTTGAGTCCCGCGCCGACGGCTGCGCCTCGTACTGCCGCGACGGTCGGCACGCCCACGTCGCCGATCGTCGTGAAGGCGCGGTAGACGGTCTCGAGGTTGCGGTAGGCCGCGTCCTCCACGGGGTCGAGTCCCGTGTCGGCCAGCACCGCGCGTACCGCGCCGGCACAGAAGTGCTGGCCCCCGGTGACGACGATCGCGCCGACGGCCGGATCGGACTCGGCGGTCCGGGCCGAGTCAATGAGCTCGTGTGACATCTCGACCGAGAGGGCGTTTCGCCGGTCGGGAGCGTTGAGGGTGATGGTGGCGACTCCGTCAGCGACGGCGTAGGCGACGTCAGTCATGGGACTCCTTGGGGCTTGGGTCTGAGCGGGGGTTGTCTGGCCGGGGTTGCGGGCGGTTCAGTGGGCGTTGCGAGGTCGGTTCAGCGGCGCCCGGAGAGGATGAGGGGCCAGAGGCGGTCGCGTCCGGCGTGGGCGGCGAGCTCGGCCAGGGTCTCGTCCCACTCGTGGACCGAGCCGTACTCGCTGCGGCGCACGAGGATCGGCC
>DASUQN010000244.1:0-5836 GCA_036280515.1 Intrasporangium sp.
ACGGGCTCGGGCATGGCCTACGACGAGGCCGACCTGCGCCGCATCGCCGGCTCCGGGCTGGCGGCCAGCCCGACCACCGAGGTGCTCCTGGAGGAGTCGATCATCGGGTGGAAGGAGTACGAGCTCGAGGTCATGCGGGACCACCGGGACAACGTCGTGGTGGTCTGCTCCATCGAGAACCTCGATCCGATGGGCGTGCACACCGGCGACTCGATCACCGTCGCGCCGGCGCTGACCCTCACCGACCGCGAGTACCAGCGCCTGCGTGACATCGGCATCGCCGTGATCCGCGAGGTGGGCGTCGACACGGGTGGCTGCAACATCCAGTTCGCGGTCAACCCGGAGGACGGCCGGGTCATCGTCATCGAGATGAACCCACGCGTGTCTCGCTCGAGCGCCCTCGCCTCGAAGGCAACCGGGTTCCCGATCGCAAAGATCGCGGCGAAGCTGGCCATCGGCTACACGCTCGACGAGGTGCCGAACGACATCACGACCCACGGGGGGACACCCCCCGGGGATTGGTATCCCGCTGCCTTTGAGCCGTCGCTGGACTACATCGTCGTCAAGGTCCCTCGCTTCGCCTTCGAGAAGTTCCCGGCGGCAGACCCGACGCTGACGACGACGATGAAGTCGGTCGGTGAGGCGATGGCCATCGGTCGCAACTTCACCGAGGCGCTGCAGAAGGCCCTGCGCTCGCTCGAGAAGAAGGACGCCACCTTCCACTGGTCCGGTGAGGTCACTCCTTCCGCAGCCGCACGGATCCTCCGGGAGGCCACGGTCCCGACCGACGGGCGGATCGTCCTCGTCCAGCAGGCACTCCGTGGCGGGTGCACCGTCGCGCAGGTGCACGAGGCGACCGGCATCGACCCGTGGTTCCTCGACCAGATCCAGCTCATCAACGAGGTCGCCGACCACCTGGCGGCGGCGCCCACACTGACACCGGACCTGCTCCGCCTCGTCAAGCGGCACGGCTTCAGTGACGCGCAGGTCGCCGCCCTGCGCGGCATGCCGGAGGCCGTCGTCCGCGGGGTGCGCCACGCCCTCGGCGTGCGGCCCATCTACAAGACCGTCGACACGTGTGCCGCCGAGTTCGCCGCGCTGACCCCGTACCACTACTCGTCCTACGACGAGGAGACCGAGGTCGCTCCGCGCGAGCGGCCGGCCGTGATCATCCTCGGATCCGGGCCGAACCGCATCGGCCAGGGCGTCGAGTTCGACTACTCCTGCGTCCACGCCTCCTTCGCCCTGCGTGACGCGGGATACGACACGGTGATGGTCAACTGCAACCCCGAGACGGTCTCCACCGACTACGACACGAGCAGCCGTCTCTACTTCGAGCCGCTGACGCTCGAGGACGTCCTCGAGGTGATCCACGCGGAGACCGAGGCCGGGCCCATCGCCGGCGTCATCGTCCAGCTCGGTGGCCAGACTCCGCTCGGGCTCGCGCAGGCCCTCGCCGACGAGGGGGTGCCCATCGTCGGGACCTCACCCGGCGCGATCCACCTCGCCGAGGACCGCGGCGCCTTCGGACAGGTGCTCGCCCGCGCCGGCCTCGTCGCTCCGAAACACGGCACGGCCCTCAGCCCGGACGAGGCGCTGACCGTGGCCCGCGAGATCGGCTACCCCGTGCTCGTCCGGCCGTCCTACGTGCTGGGCGGCCGAGGCATGGCCATCGTCTACGACGACGACTCGCTGGTCAGCTACGTCGAGAAGGCCACCGAGGCGTCACCCGGGCACCCGATCCTCGTCGACCGCTTCCTGGACGACGCGATCGAGATCGACGTCGACGCGCTCTTCGACGGTGTGGACCTCTACCTCGGCGGCATCATGGAGCACGTCGAGGAGGCGGGAGTCCACTCGGGCGACAGTGCCTGCACCCTTCCACCCGCGACCCTGGGCGACGCCGAGCTGGAGCGCGTCCGGGTGGCGACGCGCCAGCTCGCCGAGGGCATCGGCGTCCGTGGGCTGATGAACGTCCAGTTCGCCCTGGCGCAGGACATCCTCTACGTCATCGAGGCCAACCCGCGCGCGTCCCGGACCGTGCCGTTCGTGTCCAAGGCGACCGGCGTCGCGCTGGCCCGAGCCGCGTCGCGGGTCATGCTCGGCGCGACGATCCGCGAGCTGCGTGACGAGGGCCTGCTCCCGCGCTCAGGGGACGGCGGGTCGCTGCCCGACCACGCACCGATCTCGTGCAAGGAGGCAGTGCTGCCGTTCAAGCGCTTCCGGACGCCGGAGGGGCTCGCGGTGGACTCGGTCCTCGGGCCGGAGATGCGATCGACCGGCGAGGTCATGGGCATCGACCGCGACTTCGGCGCCGCCTTCTCGAAGGCCCAGCTCGCGATCGGCGGCGGGCTGCCCCGCTCGGGTGCGATCTTCGTCTCGGTCGCCAACCGGGACAAGCGAGCGATGCTCTTCCCCGTCAAGCGGCTCGTCGACCTCGGCTTCACCATCCTCGCGACGGCAGGCACCGCCGCTGTGCTCAAGCGCAACGGCATCGAGGCGACCCTCGTGCGCAAGCTGACGGAGCGAACGCGGGAGCACGAGGGCGAGAAGTCGATCGTCGAGCTCATCCAGGGGGGCACGGTCCAGATGGTCGTCAACACTCCATCCGGACAGGACGCCAGGGCGGACGGCTACGCGATCCGCGCCGCCACGACGAGCGCCGACCTGCCGATCATCACGACCATCGCCACGCTCGCGGCCGCGGTCCTCGGAATCGAGTCCCACCTCACCGAGGAGATCCGGGTCAAGTCCCTCCAGGACCACGCCCGCGACCTCAACCTCCTGGGCGCCACGCCTGATGCGGTCGAGGCGTCGGTATGACCGCCACGCCAACGCCGTTCGGGACCAGGCTCGCCGCGGCCATGACGGAGGCCGGACCGCTCTGCGCCGGGATCGACCCGCACCGGTCACTGGTGGAGGGCTGGGGCCTGACCTATGACGTCGCAGGGCTGGAACGGTTCGCCCTGACCTGCGTGGAGGCCTTCGCGGGACGCGTCGCAGCGGTCAAGCCGCAGTCGGCGTTCTTCGAGGTCTTCGGCAGCCGGGGCATGGCCGTCCTCGAGCGCGTCCTCACCGAGCTGCGGGAGGCAGACACCCTGTCCATCCTCGACGCCAAGCGAGGCGACATCGGCTCGACGATGACCGCCTACGCCGAGGCGTATCTCGGGACCGAGGCTGTGGCGCCTGCCGACGCGCTCACCGTGAGCCCCTACCTGGGCTACGAGTCGCTTCGCCCCGCGGTCGACCTCGCCCGCCAGACGGGGCGGGGGGTCTTCGTGCTGGCCCTCACGTCCAATCCCGAGGGCTCCGTCGTGCAGCACGCGCGCCGCCAGGACGAGTCGGTGGCCGGCTCGATCGTCAGGGGCGCCGCCGGGGACAACGAGGACGCCCGGTCAAGGGGACACCTGGGCCACGTCGGCCTCGTCGTCGGGGCCACCGTCGGCAGTGCCGTCACGGACCTCGGCCTCGACCTGCGCGCCGCTGCGACGCCGATCCTCGCACCCGGCTTCGGCGCCCAGGGGGGCGACGTGGAAGCACTCGAGCACACCTTCGGACCGGCCCGGGGGCAGGTCCTCGCCGCCTCCAGCCGGGACATCCTGGCCGCCGGTCCGCAACCCCACCGCCTCGTCGACCGGCTGCAGCGCAGGATCGAGGAGCTCAGGGGCTGGGTCGGTCGACCCGAGGCGCTGGGTCACGTTGCGCTCCAAGCACGCCCACCGGACCCCGCCGCGTGGCAGGGTGCCGCGTTGCATGAGCGCGGGCAAGGTCGCTAGGTTCGGCGCAGACCCAGTCACCGAATCGGCGAGACACCGCGCCCGCCCAGCGAGGAGAGTTCACACCGTGGCCCTTCCACCGCTCACCCCTGAGGAGCGCGCCGCAGCCCTCGCGAAAGCTGCGGCCGCGCGCCGGGAGCGAGCAGCCGTCAAGAACCGCCTCAAGTACTCGAGCGGCTCGCTGGCCGAGGTCATCGAGGACGGCAAGGTCGACCCCGTCATCGGCAAGATGAAGGTGACGGAGCTGCTCGAGTCGATGCCGGGGGTGGGCCGCGTCCGGGCCAGGGCCATCATGGCTGAGGTGGGCATCGCCGAGTCCCGTCGGGTGCGGGGGCTCGGCGCCAACCAGATCGCTGCGTTGCTGCGTAAGTTCGAGCGACCGTGACGCCGGCCTCCGGGACGGCGCCCCGCGAGCCCGGACGTCTGACCGTGCTTGCCGGTCCGACAGCGGTGGGCAAGGGCACCATCGCCGCCTACGTCCGAACCCATTTCCCCGGCGTCTGGTTCTCCGTGTCCATGACGACCCGCAAGCCGCGACCCGGTGAGGTGGACGGCGTGCACTACCACTTCGTCGGCGACCAGGAGTTCGACCGACTCGTCGCCGCGGGCGAGTTCCTCGAGCACGCCGTCGTCCATGGCGTCGCCAAGTACGGCACGCCGCGAGGGCCGGTCGAGCGGGCGATCCGGGAGGGCAAGGACGCCCTGCTGGAGATCGACCTGCAGGGCGCCCGCCAGGTCAGGGAGACGTGGCCCGACGCGCTCTTCGTCTTCCTCGAGCCGCCGAACTGGGAGGAGCTCGTCCGCAGACTGGTGGGCCGGGGCACCGAGGACGAGGTGGAGCGCACCCGTCGGCTCGACACCGCCCGCGCCGAGCTGGCGGCGCAGGCGGAGTTCGACAAGGTCATCGTCAACGACGACGTTCGGCGGGCCAGCGAAGAACTCGTATCATTGATGAGATCGGGACACCCCTGACGGTGGTTCCGCCGGTTTTGTGCGCCGCGATGGCGTCATCGCACGAGACCACCCACGCAACGAACCCAACGAAACGAGATCACCGTGTCCGGTACCAAGGCCGCTCCCATCGGCATCACCAACCCGCCGATCGACGACCTGCTGACCGCCGCAGACTCGAAGTACGCGCTCGTCATCTACGCGGCCAAGCGGGCCCGCCAGATCAACGCGTACTACTCCCAGCTCCAGGAGGGCCTGCTCGACTACGTCGGCCCGCTCGTGGAGACGGAAGTCCACGAGAAGCCGCTGTCGATCTCCCTGCGCGAGATCAACGAGGGCCTGCTCACCTCCGAGCCGACCGAGGCCTGAGCAGGCCCCCGCCGATGCGCGTCGTGCTCGGTGTGAGCGGCGGTATCGCCGCCTACAAGGCGTGCTCCCTGCTGCGGCTGTTCACCGAGAGCGGGCACGACGTCACCGTCGTCCCGACAGCGGCGGCACTCAACTTCGTCGGGGCGCCGACCTGGGCCGCCCTGTCGGGCAAGCCGGTCAGCTCTGATGTCTGGACGGATGTCCACGAGGTGCCCCACGTGCGCATCGGCCAGGCCGCCGACGTCGTCGTCGTCGCCCCTGCCACCGCCGACGTGCTCGCCAAGGCCGCGCACGGCCTCGCCGACGACCTGCTGACCAACACGCTCCTCACGGCGCGCTGCCCGGTCGTGCTCGCGCCGGCGATGCACACCGAGATGTGGCTCCACCCGGCGACGCAGGCCAACGTGGCCGTCCTTCGCGAGCGCGGGGTCCACGTGATCGACCCGGCCGAGGGTCGCCTGACCGGCAAGGACACCGGTGCCGGCCGGCTGCCCGAGCCGGACGAGCTGTATGCCGCTGTGCTCGCCATCGTGGGCTCCCCGGGTCCTGCTCCTACCGCGCTGAGCGGGCGTGGCGACGCGGGAGCGCGGGAGGTCGCCGAGGATGCCGGGTCCCGGGAAGCCGGCTCAGCGACATACGACATGAATGGTCTGAAGGGCCGCAAGATCGTGGTCTCGGCTGGTGGCACGCGTGAGCCGCTCGATCCCGTGCGCTACCTCGGCAACCGGTCGTCCGGCAAG
>DASUQN010000245.1:0-3333 GCA_036280515.1 Intrasporangium sp.
CCCCACCTGCCTCGACGAGCGCTGTTCCGATCTGCGATGCGGATCGGTCGTGACCACATAGCCTCGTCCATCTACACCATCGTGTTCGCGTACGCCGGTGCCGCCCTCCCTGTGCTCCTGCTGCTGTTCATCTACGAGCGCCCGGTCCTCGACCTCCTGCAGGCCGAGGCGATGTCCGAGGAGATCGTGCGGACCCTGGCCAGCGCCATCGGACTCGTTCTCGCGATCCCGGCGACCACGGCCATTGCCGCCTTGACCGTGGGCCGGTCCCGCGAGCCGGAGATCCTGCCGACGGAGATCATCGACCCAGACGTCGACCACGCAGCGGAGCTCGAGGACACCGTGCTCACTCGCCCGCGAACGACAGGACATGCCCGTCCGACGAGCAGTGTCCTCGAGCACCGGCGGCCCGGCCCCAGCGCAGCGGATCTACAGCAGCGGGCGGCAGGCAGCCATCGGGCGCCCACGTCGCGCGCGGAAGCGCGCTCTCGGAGACGCTGACGCAGACGACCGAGAGCCAGCCCCGCCGGAAGGGAGGCTTCCAGCGGGGCGGGCTCAGCGGCATACGTTCATGGCGCCTTGGGCACCATGGGACTGGTCACACGTTGTGCTCTCGCGGACGGGAGGTGCCGCCCTCTTCCGCGTCCGGGCGCCCATCGTGGTCCAGGTCGGTCCGGTCCATGTCGGTCCGGTCCATGTCGGCCCGATCCAGGGTGTCGTGACCATGGTCGCGATCGACGAGGTCGCGGTCTCGCATGTCCCGATCACCGACGTCGCGATGAGCGAGGTCGTCGGCATCGATGCGGTTGCCGTGCTCGTCGATGCGATATCCCTCGTCATCGGTGCGGACGTCCGGGTCCTTGAGGTCGGCCAGGCGCATCTGCTCGTCGCGCTCGCGCCGCACCGACTCGGCGTGGTCGGTCCGGCTCCGGGCCTCAGCCGCGAGCCGCTCGGCCTCCAGCTCCTGCTTCTGGGCCTCCGCCTTCGCCAGATCCGAACGGGCCTGCGCTTCGGCGGCGCTGGCCTCACGCTCGCGAAGCTGATGCTCGTGCTCAGTGGCCCTCTCGCGGATCTCCGCGGCCTTCGCGCGCTCCGCCTCGGTCCGTCGCGCGCCCGAGCGCGACAGTGCGAAGGCGACGAGGCCGCCGACGACGATGATCGCCACGATGATCCAGACGATCGTGGTGCCTTCCATGGAGTCCTCCTGACTCGACGGGACGAGCGACTTCTTGATCGCTCGGTGTGTCGCATACCCGGATCGGTGCATGCGGAACCGATTGACGTGCTGCTCACGGTGTGACTGGCTTGCCGAGGGCGTCGTTCACGTGCAAGGAGCGGCACCAGTGTGCGACTGAGCCCGAAGGCCTCCGGAGCACAGCGGGACGTACATGACCACCTTGACGGACTTCAGCCCTTCGAAAGAGTCTCATGGCGTCAGGTATGGGAGGGAGGACCGTTGCGCAACCTGCCGACCGGGACGCTGTCGATGCTGTTCTCGGACATCGAGGGCTCCACCCTGCTGCTCACGCGCTTGGGCCGGGACTACACCGAAGCACTGGACCGCCACCGAAGGTTGCTCCGCTCCGCCTGGGCGGCCGGCTCGGGGACCGAGATGGGCACCGAGGGCGACAGCTTCTTCGTCGTGTTTCCAACGGCCGACGGCGCGGTCAGGGCAGCAGTGCTGGCCCAGCGGGGGCTCGAGTCCCAGGTGTGGCCCGGGGGTGAGCGGATCCGCGTGCGTATCGGCATCCACACCGGGACGCCGCAGCTGCACGAAGGCGACTACGTGGGGATGGACGTGCACCGGGCCGCACGGGTGGCCGCAGCTGCTCACGGAGGTCAGGTTTTGCTCACGTCGGCGACAGCCGAGCTCGCCGGGGGCTCCCTGCCCGAAGACGTGTGGTTGAAGGACCTTGGGACTCACCACCTCAAGGACCTGCCGGAACCGGAGCGTGTGTTCCAGCTCGCCATTGACGGCCTCCAGGAGGACTTCCCCTCCCTCAGGTCTCTCGGGGCGTCGTCCACCCTGCCGGTCCCGACGACCCCCCTCGTGGGACGTGAACCGGCCGTCTCGGCACTGTCCCGCCTCATCCATCCGCCCGACGTTCGTCTGGCCACGCTGACCGGACCGGGAGGGTCGGGCAAGACCCGGCTGGCCATCGAGGTTGCCTCGAAGATCGCCGCGACCTTTCCCGACGGGGTCTTCTTCGTACCGCTGGCCGCGGTCGCGAGCGCGGACGTGATGTGGACGTCGATCGCCGACGTGCTCGCCCTCCCACGCAGGGCTCGATCGCCGGAGCATCTGCTCGAACAGGTGGCTCCCCGAGCAGCACTTTTCGTGCTGGACAACGTCGAGCAGCTCCACGGCGCCGACGACGTCGTCACCCAGCTCCTTGAGGCTGCACCGCGCGCCGCCATCCTCACGACCTCCCGCCGTGCCCTGGGTGTGCCCGGCGAGCACCTGTACCCGGTCCCGCCACTGTCGCTGCCGCTGGGATCGACTCTGTCGACCGCCGAGGCGTCACCGGCGGTCGAGCTGTTCGTTCAGCGGGCTCGCAGCGTCAGAGCAGGCTTCAGACTGACGGCGGACAACGTGGCTGACGTCGTCGCCATCTGCCAGCATCTCGATGGGCTGCCCCTTGCCATCGAGCTGTCCGCTGCCCGGATTCGCCTGCTCAGTCCGCCGGCGCTGCTGCGACGGATCGACCAGAGCCTTGACGTTGCGGCGCGGAGCACGCAAGCGCCGAGCAGACAGCGGACCCTTCGTGACACGATCGCATGGTCGTATCACCTGTTGTCCGCGCAACACCAGGCGTTCTTCCGCCGCTTGGGTGTGTTCGCCGGAGGCGCAGACCTCGATGCCGTCGCTTCGGTCTGGGCAGGTGAGTCGGTGGGCCCACAGCCCGTCGACCCCCTGGACCTCCTGGCCGAGCTGGTCGATGCCAGCCTCGTCCTGATGTCAGAGGGGCCGGACGGTGAGCCTCGCATCACCTTGCTCGAGACGATTCGCTCCTTCGCCCGCGGCCAGCTGCGGGATGAGGGCGAGCTGGACGTGGTCCACTCAGCCCATGCCCTGCACTACCTGCAGGTCGCCGAAAGGCTGCAACGGCTGCGCGCAGTCGACCATCTGCTCGCGTTGCACCAGGCAGAGATCGAGCTCGACAACTTCCGCGAGGCCCTGGCCTGGGCAATACGCCGCAATGCGGATCCAAGCCGCGACGGGGACGCGGACGCCGCGCTCGACCTCCGCCTGTCTTCGTCACTCGGCTGGCTCTGGTACACGGGCGGATACGTCCTCGAGGGAAGTCGCTGGCTCGAGCAGGCCCTCGACCG
>DASUQN010000246.1:0-9552 GCA_036280515.1 Intrasporangium sp.
GAAGACCGGCACCGGCGCGTCGTCCTGACCGACGAGCAGCTCGATCTCGGTGCAACCGAGAATGATGCCCTCCGCCCCCGCGCCGACGAGCCTGCGGATGACCCCGCGGTAGACCTCGCGCGACGGCTCGGTGACCTGACCGACGCAGAGCTCGTCGTAGATGATCCGGTGCACCTCGGCGCGGTCTGCCCCGTCGGGCACGAGCACGGAGAGGCCGTGGGACTCGAGGCGGTCGCGCAGGAACGGCTGCTCCATGGTGTAGCCGGTGGCCAGCAGCCCGACCCGCCGCAGCCCGCCCTGGCGCACGGCGGCAGCCGTCACGTCGGCGATGTGCACGAAGGGGAGATCCGTTGCGGCAGTGAGAGCATCGGCGACCTTGTGCATCGTGTTGGTGCACAGGACGAGGAGCTCGGCGCCACCGCGCTCCAACCCCACCGCCGCCTCCGCGAGCAGCCGGCCAGCCGCGTCCCAGTCGCCGGCGGCCTGCATCTGCTCCACCTCCGCGAAGTCAACCGAGTGGAGCAGGATCCGTGCTGAGGCGAGCCCGCCGACGCGGTCTCGGACGATCTCGTTGGCGAGTCGGTAGTACTCCGCGGTGGACTCCCAGCTCATGCCGCCGAGCATGCCGATGAGTCTCACGGCCTCGGCCCTCCTGTCACGAGCGCTCTCACCTCGGACTCCGCCTCACGCGGAGTAACGCACCGGGCGCCATGGGCCTCGGCCTGCGCGATGATGGCCGGCTCGGCCCGGAACAGCGCGATGCCCCGCCGGAGCAGGATGTGCGGAGGCTTGCGTCGCTCGGCGAGGTCGCGAACCAGCCTCAGCACGAAGGTGACCCACCGCGAGCGGCGCACGCAGAGGGCATCCACGAGCAGCCCCTCCGCCTCAAGCGGCTCCGCGAGCCGCGCCGCAAAGAGGCCCTCGGCGAGGACGAAGTCGTCTGGGGCACGGGTGACGACCTGGCGGCCGGTGACCCGGGAGGCGCCGATGTCGTAGACCGGCACCGGGGCTGAGCCGGTGTCGACGAGAGTCCTCAGGGCCGCCACCGCCGCGTGCACGTTCCACGAGTCGATGTGGTCCCAGTCGGGGATCCCCAACGGCGATCTCGGCAGGTCCGGGTCATCGACCTCGCGGTAGAAGTCATCGAGGCGCACGACCGGCCAGCCGCGCGCGTCGCTGAGACGGGTGGACAGTCGGCTCTTCCCAGCACCACTGGGGCCAGTCACGAGGATGACCCGCCGGCGGGAACCGGGTGCACCACTGGGACGTATGCCGCTGGGCTCGCTTCCGGCACCACGTGCCGTCCCGTCCCCGCTGAGTCCCGCGTCGCCGGGATCCCCGCCGGTCGTCCTCGACGTGTTGGCCCCAGTCACAGGCCCTTGGGGTGCCACACCGTCTTCGTCTCGACGAAGGCGCGGATGCGGCCAAGGCCAGGGTCCGCGGACCAGTCCGGCTCGACGGCGATGCCATCCACCACCTCGGGGCGAAGGACGCGCTTGAGGTTGCCAGCGGCCTCCGCCTCGAGCGCGCCCCACTCGACCCCATCGGCACCCGCGGCACCCGTCAGATCGATCGCGTTGACGTCACGGTGCGAGGCGAGCCACGGCGCGACCTCCTCCGTCTTCGCCGTGATGAGGTTGACGACGCCACCTGGCAGGTCGGAGGTCGCGAGGACCTCGCCCAAGGTGATGGCCGGCAGCGGGCGGGCCGCAGAGGTGACGACGACCGCGGTGTTACCCGTTGCGACGACGGGAGCAACGACGGAGACGAGACCAAGCAGCGAAGAAGACTGGGGCGCAAGAATGCCCACGACACCCGTCGGCTCCGGCGCCGATACGTTGAAGAACGGACCCGCCACCGGGTTGAGGTTGCCAAGAACCTGCGCGATCTTGTCCGTCCACCCGGCGTACCAGACGAGCCGGTCTACGGAGGCGTCCACGACGGCTCCGGCGGCGCGGGCGCTCAGCCCCTCGCCGGCCGCGACCTCTTCGACGAACTGGGCTCGACGCCCCTCGAGCACCTCGGCGGCCCGGTAGAGCACCTGGCCACGGTTGTATGCGGTCGACCCTGCCCAGCCGGACAGCGCACCTCGCGCCGCGACGACGGCATCGCGGACGTCCTTGCGGGACCCCATCGATGCGTTGGCGAGAAAAGTGCCCTTCGCCGACACGACCTCATAGGAGCGACCGGACTCGCTCCGCGGGAACTTCCCGCCGATGTACAGCTTGTACGTCTTGCGGACGTCCAGGCGGCTCATCGGCCGGCTCCCGTCGTCAGGGGTGCGGGCGTCGTCCTCACATAGGCGTCCAGGCCGTGGCGGCCTCCCTCGCGCCCGTAGCCGGACTCCTTGTACCCACCGAAGGGCGAGCTCGGGTCGAAGCGGTTGAAGGTGTTGGCCCAGACGACGCCGGCCCGCAGCTGGTCGGCCATCCAGAGGATCCGGGAGCCCTTCTCGGTCCAGACTCCGGCGGAGAGGCCGTACGAGGTGTTGTTCGCCTTGGCGACCGCCTCCTGCGGAGTGCGGAACGTCAACACGGACAGCACGGGCCCGAAGATCTCCTCGGTCGCGACGCGGTGGGTCTGGGACACGCCGGTCAGCAACGTTGGTGGGAACCAGTAGCCCCGTGCCGGAAGCGTGCACTCAGGACTCCAGCGCTCCGCGCCCTCGGCCACACCGGCTTCGACGAGCGAGGTGATCCGGTCGAGCTGGACCTTGCTGTTGATGGCGCCGAGATCACTGTTCTTGTCCATCGGGTCTCCGACACGCAGGGTCTGGAGGCGGCGCTTCAGCCGGGCGATGACCGCGTCGTGGACGCTCTCCTGCACCAGCAGCCTCGACCCGGCACAGCACACCTGTCCCTGGTTGAAGAAGATGCCGTTGACGATGCCCTCGATCGCCTGGTCGATCGGCGCGTCGTCGAAGACGATGTTGGCGGCCTTGCCGCCGAGCTCGAGCGTGGCCTTCTTCGGCGTGCCGGCGATGCGACGCGCGATCGCCTTGCCCACCTCGGTGGAGCCGGTGAAGGCGATCTTGTCGACATCTGGGTGGTCGACGATGGACTCGCCCGTGCTCCCGTCGCCCGTGACGATGTTGACGACCCCGGGGGGCAGGTCGGCCTGCTGGCACACCTCGGCGAACAGGAGAGCGGTCAGGGGCGTCGTCTCGGCCGGCTTGAGGACGACGGTGTTGCCGGTCGCCAGTGCCGGCGCAATCTTCCAGGCAAGCATGAGGAGCGGGAAGTTCCACGGGATGATCTGTCCCACCACGCCGTACGGGCGTGTCGCGGCGCCCGGGGAACCCAGCCCAGCGGCATACGACAGCTTGTCGGCCCAGCCGGCGTGATAGAAGAAGTGCGCAGCGGCGATCGGGATGTCGACGTCGCGGGTCTCCCTGATCGGCTTGCCGTTGTCGAGCGTCTCGAGGACGGCGAACTCGCGCGAGCGCTCCTGCAGGATGCGGGCGATCCGGAACAGGTACTTGCCGCGCTCGGCGCCGCTGATCTGCCCCCACGGGCCCTCGAAGGCACGGCGGGCTGCGGCGACGGCCTTGTCGACGTCCTTGCGGCCGGCCTGGCTGACCTCTGCGAGGACCATCTCGTCGGCCGGGTTGATCGACTCGAAGGTGTCCTTGGGCCGCGTGAAGGCGCCGTCGATGTAGAGGCCGTACGACTTCTCGAGGGTGACGATCGCCCGCGACTCCGGGGCCGGCGCGTACTCGAATGTTGCCATCAGCACTGTCTCCCGGTCAGTCGAGCGTCACGTAGTCGGCGCCGGAGTAGGCCCCCGTCGCGAGCTTCTGTCGTTGCAGCAGCAGGTCGTTGAGCAGGCTCGAGGCGCCGAAGCGGAACCACTCGGGTGTCATCCAGTCATCGCCGGCGATCTCGTTGACGACGACGAGGTACTTGATCGCGTCCTTGGAGGTGCGGATGCCCCCGGCCGGCTTGACGCCGACCTGGACACCCGTGAGCTCACGCCAGTCACGCACGGCCTCGAGCATGAGAAGCGTGACCGGAAGGGTGGCCGCGGGGGAGACCTTGCCCGTCGAGGTCTTGATGAAGTCGCCTCCGGCCAGCATCGACAGGTAGGAGGCGCGCCGGACGTTGTCGTAGGTGACGAGCTCGCCGGTCTCCATGATGACCTTGAGGTGCGCCTCGCCGCAGGCCTGTTTGACCTCGGCGATCTGACTGAAGACCGTGAGGTAGTCGCCCGAGAGGAAGGCCCCACGGTCGATGACCATGTCGATCTCGTCAGCCCCGGCCTCGACGGCGGCGCGCGTGTCGGCGAGCTTGACGTCCATGGACGCCCGTCCCGACGGGAAGGCGGTGGCGACCGCGGCGACGTGGATCCCGCTGTCGCCCAAGGCCTGCTTCGCCGTGGCGACCATGTCGCCGTAGACACAGATCGCTGCGGGGCTCGGAGTCGTCGGGTCGAGCGGGTCCGGAACGCGCGCCTTCGCACAGAGTGAGCGGACCTTGCCGACCGTGTCGGCGCCCTCAAGGGTGGTCAGGTCGATCATGCTGATCGCCGTGTCGATGGCCCACGCCTTCGCCGTCGTCTTGATCGAGCGGGTCCCGAGCGACGCCGCGCGTGCCTCGCAGCCCACCTGGTCGACACCGGACAGGCCGTGCAGCCACGAAGTGAGCGCGTGGTTGGTCAGACGAGAGACGCCGAGGAGTTCACGCGCCTGCGCCGTGAGCTCCTGCGCGCTGCGCGTCGTGGTGCTGACTGTCACCCGGCGAGTCTACCCACGCGCCAGATGATCGAGAGCACACCTTTCCGGGGGCTGTTGGCCCGAAAGCTGTTCTCTCGATGGGCGAGGGGGGCCGGTGTTCGTTCGATTGGGGGAGGGGCCCGAAAGGTGTTCTTTCGATTGGGTCAGGGGAGGGCGGTGAGGCGCTCGAACTCGGCCCGGATCGCCGCGAGCCGGTCAGCCGCCGCTGCTCGCGCCGCAACGAGGTCGCGTGCGGCTGGGACGGCCTCGATGACCTCGAGATAGACCTTGACCTTCGGCTCGGTCCCACTCGGACGGACGATGACCCGCGACTGGTCGGCGAGGAAGTAGCGCAGGCCCTCAGTGGGCGGGAGTCCGCCATCACCGGCCGAGAGGTCGTCCAGGCGTGCGACCGCGATCCCACCCACCGATGTGGGCGGCGCCTCGCGCAGCTGACGCATGACTGCCTCGGTCTGGCTCAGGTCCGAGACCCGGACCGAGAACGAGTCGGTCGCGTGCACGCCGTGGGCGACGGCGAGGTCGTCAAGCACGTCGGTGAGGTGGCGGCCCTGCGCCTTGAGGGTCGCCGCGAGCTCGGCGAGAAGCAGGGCCGCGCTCACGCCGTCCTTGTCCCTGACCAGGTGAGGGGCGACGCAGTAGCCGAGAGCCTCCTCGTACCCGTAGCGCAGGCCCTCGACGCGCGAGATCCACTTGAACCCGGTCAGGGTCTCCTCGTGCCGGATCCCGGCGGCCGCAGCGATGGCGGCGAGCAGCCGTGACGACACGATGGAGCTCGCGAAGACGTCGCTGGGCCGGACCCCACGGTTCACGATGTGGGCGCCGAGGAGTGCGCCGACCTCGTCACCGCGCAGCATCCGCCAGTCGCCGAGGGCGGGGTCGAGCACGGCTGCGGCGCATCGGTCGGCGTCGGGATCGTTGGCGATGACGAGGTCGCAGCGCTGAGCCCGGGCCTGGTCCAGGGCGAGGTCGATGGCGCCCTTCTCCTCGGGGTTCGGGAAGGCGACGGTCGGGAAGTCGGGATCCGGCACCGCTTGCTCGTCGACCGCGGTGGGCAGCTCGAACCCCGCCTGGACGAACGCCGCCGCGACCGTGCCGTGCCCGACGCCGTGCAGGCTGGTGTGCACGCAGTGGAGGTCACGCGGCGAGTCCGGAGCGACGACGGTGACGACTGCGTCGACGTAGTCCTGGACCAGGCCCTCACCGAGGGTTTCCCACCCCTCGGCGGCGAGGGGAACGCTCACCACCGACGGAACCGCGGCAATGTGCGCGGCGATCTGGGCGTCCGCCGGCGGCACGATCTGGCTGCCGTCGCCGAGGTAGACCTTGTACCCGTTGTCCTGCGGAGGGTTGTGGCTCGCCGTGACCATGACGCCGGCGTGGGCGCCGAGGTGACGGATCGCGAAGGCCAGAACCGGCGTGGGCAGGGGCTTGTGCAGGAGCAGAGCCCGGCCCCCCGCGGCGACGACGACCGCCGCGGTGTCCCGGGCGAAGATGTCGGAGTTGTAGCGCGCGTCGAAGCCGATCACGACGAGGGGGTCGTCACCCGCATCGCCCTCGGACTTGAGGTATGCGACGAGCCCCGAGGCCGCGCGGATGACGACGCTGCGGTTCATCCGGTTGGGGCCGGCGCCCAGGGCGCCACGCAGTCCCGCGGTGCCGAACTCGAGCAGGCCGGAGAAGCGGTCGGCCAGCTCGTCCCTGGCCTCGTCCGAGCCGGCCTCGACCCGGTCGATCAGGGAGTCGAGCTCGCCCCGCGTGGTCGCGTCGGGGTCGTCGTCGCGCCAGGCCCGCGCTGCCGCGACCAAGTCAGCAGACGTGTCCGTCGCGGTCATCAGAGCCGCCTCACGATGGTGGCGAGCAGGTCCGCGCAGCGCCCGGAGGCGGCCTGACCGGCCTCGAGGACCTCGTCGTGGCTGAGGGGCTTGTCACTGATCCCGGCCGCGAGGTTCGTGACGAGCGAGATGCCGAGCACCTCGAGACCCACCTGCCGTGCCGCGATCGCCTCGAGACCCGTGGACATGCCGACGAGGTCGCCACCGAGGATCTTGGCCATGCGGACCTCGGCGGGAGTCTCGTACTGGGGACCGCGGAACTGGACGTAGACGCCCTCGTCGAGGGTGGGGTCGACCTCGCGCGCGATCTCGCGCAGGCGCGGCGTGTAGAGGTCGGTGACGTCGACGAAGTTCGGGCCCTCGATCGGTGACTGCGCCGAGAGGTTGATGTGGTCGCGGATGAGCACCGTCGTGCCGGGCTCCCACGCTGGGTTGAGGCCGCCGCAGCCGTTGGTCAGGATGATCGTCGAGCACCCGGCGGCATGGGCGGTCCGCACCGCGTGGACGACGGGACGGACGCCCCGACCCTCGTAGACGTGGGTCCGCGAGCCATAGACGAGGGCGCGCCGCCCGGTGTCGCCGATCGCGACCGACTGCATCGTCCTCGAGTGGCCCTCGACGGCGGCTGCGTAGAAGCCGGGGACGTCGGCGTTGTCCACCGTCGCCACCGTCTCACCGATGCGGTCGCCGGCCTCGCGCCACCCGGAGCCGAGGACGAGGGCCACGTCATGACGCGCGGCTCCCGTGCGCTCCGCGATGACGGCGGCAGCCTGCTCGGCCACCTCGAACGGATCGGTGGCGGGGTCATTGAGGTCGATGGCGGGTGTGCTCACGCTGAGACTCTAGCGACGTCCCTGGTGGAGGCGGCAGAAGCGGATGGCGGCTCTGGGCTGGGAGCCGACTCAGCGGCATACGGCCGTGTCGGTGGTTGGATGGGCAGGTGATCACGCGAGAGACGACCGTAGTCATCATCGGGGGCGGCCCGGGTGGTTACGAGGCCGCGCTCGTCGGTGCCCAGCTCGGCGCCAACGTCACCATCATCGAGAGGCTCGGAGTCGGGGGCGCTGCGGTCCTCACCGACTGCGTGCCGAGCAAGGCCCTGATCGCGACGGCGGACTACATGTCCGACTTCGAGGTCGCGGGCGGGCTCGGCGTCCGTCTCACCGACGACGAGGGGGACCTTGTCGACGACGTCGTCGCCCAGCCGCGGACCGTCAACGAGCGGATCCTCGCGTTGGCGGCGGCGCAGAGTGCCGACATCCACCGCAACCTCGAGCACGCCGGCGTCCGCATCATCAAGGGCACTGGACACGTCGCGGCCCGGGACCGCGTCCTAGCGGAGACGGACGGCGGGACGGAGGAGATCGCCGCCGACGTCATCCTCGTCGCGACCGGCGCCACGCCGCGCGTCCTGCCCTCGGCCGTTCCGGACGGGGAGCGCATCCTGACGTGGCAGCAGATCTACTCCCTCACCGAACTGCCCGAGCGCATCGTCGTGATCGGTTCGGGTGTCACCGGCGCGGAGCTCGCCCAGGCGTTCCTCGGCCTGGGCTCCGAGGTGGTTCTCGTCTCGTCACGCGAGCGGGTGCTCCCAGGGGAGGACGCCGACGCGGCGACGGTGATCGAGGAGGTCTTCCGCAAGCGCGGGATGGAGGTGCTCAGCCGGTCCCGCGCCGCGGGAGTGGAGCGGACTGGTTCCGGGGTGGTCGTGCGCCTCGAGGACGGCCGCACGGTCGAGGGCAGCCACGCCCTGCTCGCCGTAGGTTCGGTCCCTGCGACCGACGGCATCGGCCTCGAGCAGCTGGGGGTTGAGCTGGGCGAGTCGGGACACCTCCAGGTCGACCGGGTCTCGCGAACGTCGGTGCCGGGGATCTACGCGGCGGGGGACTGCACGGGTGTGCTGCCGCTCGCCTCCGTCGCGGCGATGCAGGGCCGGATCGCCATGTGGCATGCGCTGGGAGACGCCGTCTCGCCGCTCAACGTCCGCGGGGTGGCGGCCACGATCTTCACCGAGCCGGAGATTGCCACGGTCGGCATCGGACAGGTCGCTGCCGACGAGGCGCATGACGTCCAGTCGGTGACGCTGCCGCTCGCTCGGAACCCGCGGGCGAAGATGCAGGGCATCACCGACGGCTTCGTCAAGCTCTTCTGCCGCACGGGCTACGGGACGCTGCTCGGCGGGGTCATCGTCGCACCGAAGGCCTCGGAGCTGATCCATCCCGTCGCGCTCGCCGTCCAGAACCGGCTCAACGTGGACCAGGTGGCGAGCACCATCACCGTCTATCCGTCGCTGTCCGGCTCCATCGCGGAGGCCGCCCGGCAGCTGCATCAGCCGGAGTGAGGCCTCGGGCGGCTCCGGCGCCGCCCAGCTGCGCTCGAGCTCGGGGCGGCGTTGCGGGCAGCGGTCCCGTGTCAGGCGGGGCCCGGACACTGCTGAGGTGTGCCAGAGGCGTAGCGTCGGGACTGCAGGGGAACCCATCAACAGGGGAGTAGCAATGAGCAGCTGGATCGACAAGGCGAAGGACTTCATCAAGGGCAACCCGGACAAGGCGAGGGACGCCCTGGAGAAGGCAGAAGACATGGTCGACGAGCGGACCGGCGGGAAGTATGCCGAGCAGGTCGACAAGGGTTCGGACATGGTGAGCGAGAAGCTGGGGCTGCCTCCAGACTCGGAGGCCGCGACTGCACCGCAGCCCGCTCCGTCACCGGGCCCGGCGCCCGTGCCCTCGGAGGGCCCGACGCCGACGCCGACGCCGACCGAGGCCGGTCCGACCGGCGCGGACACGGGGACGGCTCAGGGCGGCGGCGCGATTCCGGACGTGCCGTCCGAGGGGGAGACCACCCTCGGCGACCCGCCACCGGCGTCGCCGTCACGCTGACCAAACCCGGTCGAACGGGCAACGCACCGAGTAGGTCACGACCCACCGGGATCCGATCCCGGTGCGTCCTGACCTACTCGGTGCGTTGCTGGGTGTAGCGCCGTGGTGG
>DASUQN010000247.1:0-7766 GCA_036280515.1 Intrasporangium sp.
CCCAGCTCGAAGAGTGTGGCGTAGTCATGGGTGGTGAGCGCCTCGCGCTCCCGGGCGGTGAACTCCTGCCAGGTACTCGCCTCGAGCGGTGGACAGTTCAGCAGGCGTCCGGCCAGGTTCTCCTCCCACCAGGCGACCGTGCCGACCGGGTCGTCGCGGTAACGCTCGACGAGCTCCGGGTCCCGGTCGACGGTGAAGAGGAACTTGTCGAGCAGGTACCGGCTCACGAGACTGCTCCCTTCGGGTACCAGGTGAAGTAGGCCTCCATGGTGTGGAAGAGGTCGAGCGAGTCGACGTGGTCGGCCTTGTTGCCCGCTCCGGCCGCTCCCATCATCAGCATGAAGTCCATGAAGCCGTGCGTGGCGTTGCCAGGGGTGTGGAGACTGTCGAGCGTCACCTCCGCCAGGCAGCCCTCGATGTCGCCCTTCGCAATCCAGTCGACTGCCTTGCGGTCGAACTCCGGGTCGGGTCCGTGCGGGCCGAACTGCCGTGGGCCGCCGAGCTCGAGGGACAGGTGTCCGGTGCCGATGATCGCGACCCGCAGCTCGGAGGGCCAGCTCTCGACGAGGCGGCGGATGGTGCGACCCAGCTCGACGAAGCGGCCTGGCTGCGGTAGCGGGGGAGCGAAGATGTTCGTGTAGATCGGCACGATGGGCAGGTCTGCCTCAGGCCGCAAGGTGATGATGGGGCAGGTGATCGAGTGGTCGATCCGCAGCTCGTTGCTGAAGGCGAGATCGAAGCCGGCGTCGAGTCCCTGACGGAGCAGGTGGGAGGAGAGGTCCACGTTCCCCGTCAATCTCATTCGGGGCAAACCGAACTCGCGCTCCTCGTTGTACCAGTTGGCGTCGTAGAAGGGCGCCTTGCCGATGAGGAACTGCGGCATGTTGTCGAGCCAGAGCTGGTGGAAGTGGTCGCTGCCGACCATGACGAGCAGGTCCGGGTTCGCGCGCGTGAGCGTCGCGCGGAACGTCTCCACCTTCGCGACCCACTCGTCCGCGAAGGGCGGCCGGGCATCACCCGTGGCGGTGCTGGCCCGCAGGTAGAAGGGGTGGTGCGTCGAGGCGATGACGGCGACGACCTCGGCCATGTCTGGTGCCCTCCCTGGTGTTGGTGGTGGTGCGGTCAGTCACGTGGCTCCTCCGGCGGCACGTACGTGGCGTGCCGGTCGACGGAGAGGTAGACGTCCATGCCGATGGGGCGGCGCTGCTCCTCGGCGAGCTGCCCGAGGAGTCCCGCGGTCCGGGCGAGCAGCGCGACCCCCCGCAGCATGGCGAGCGGGATGCCGATGTCCGCGAGGGCGGCGCCACAGACGCCCGCACCGTTGAGGGGCAGGTGCCGTCCGAGGACTTCCTCATGGACCCGGCCGATCGCGCCGAAGAGGCGCAGGTGGGGTCCCAGCGCGCCGGCCTCCTCGGCGATCGCCATGAGGCGAGGCGTCCTCGGGTCCTCGGCCTTGTGGACCGGGTGCCCGAGCCCGGGCACGTAGCTACCTGCCTCGCGTGCCTCCCGGACGGCCACCCTGCCCAGCTCGTCCCAGCCGGCCGTGTCGTCCTGTGACGACGGAACGGCCGCCGTATGCCGCTCGAGCACGTCCGCGAGGAAGGTGCCGCAGTCTTCAGTGACCCCCAGAAACCGCGACCCGCCACCCAGCAGCCCGGCTGCGACGGCGCCCTGGAGCGCATCCGGTGCCGAGAGGTAGGTCAGGCGCGCCGCGATGGCAGTCGGGGTGAAGCCGTGGTCGGCGAGGGCGACGAGCACCGCCTCGAGGACGCGCGCCTCTCCCGCGCTCGGGCGACGGAGCGTCATGAGCCAGTAGGCGAGCTCGCCGAAGCCAACCGACCCCATGAGCTCGGTGATGTCCTCACCGAGCAGCGAGATCGTCGCCTCGGTGGAGACGCCGAGGGACGTCGGGTAGCCGAGCTCGGTCATGGCGCACCCCTCGTCACGGTCGACGATGCGGGCTGGTCCGTGAGCCAGGCCCGGATCTCGGCGTCGTGCTCGCCCAGCCCCGGTGGCGGCAGCACGTAGCGGGCAGGCGTCGCCGAGAACGAGATCGGGTTGCGAATCGAGGGCACGGCCTGGTCGCCCTCGCCAATCGTGACAACGGGATCGAGGCCGATCCCGGTCGCGAAGCGGACGCCCTCCTCGACCGTGTTGATCGGGCCGCACGCGACGCCCGAATCGGTGAGGACCTGGAACCACTCGGCGCGGGTCCGCCTCGCCAGGGCCTCGACCAGCAGCGGACGCAGCACGTCCCGGTGGGTGTTGCGGTCCTGGTTGTGGGCGAACCGTGGGTCATCGGCGACCTCGGGGATGCCGAGCGCGTCGCAGAGCCGCCGGAACTGGCCGTCGTTGCCGGCCGTGATGATGAGGTCGCCATCGGACGTCGGCAACGGCTCGTAGGGGAACAGGCTCGGGTGTGCATTGCCCATCCGGTTGGGGACGTCGCCGCCGGCGACCCAGGCGCTCGACTGGTTGACCATCCCGGACAGCGCCGTGGACATGAGGTTGACCTCGACCAGCTGACCCTCGCCGGTGCGGCCGCGGTGCTGGAGCGCGGCGAGGATGCCGATGGTCGCCTGCATGCCGGACATGACGTCAAACACGGAGATCCCGGCGCGGTACGGCGGGCCGTCGGGGTCTCCGGTGAGGCTCATCAGGCCGGACATGGCCTGGACGATGAGGTCGTAGCCGGGTAGCGATGCTCCACCGCCGGAACCGAAGCCACTGATCGAGGCGTAGACGACGGACGGGTTGCGCTCGGCCACGGACGCGTAGTCCAGACCGAACTTGCGCAGGCCGCCGGGTTTGAAGTTCTCGATGACCACGTCGGCGCGAGCCGCGAGCTCGTGGGCGAGCGCCCGGTCCTCGAGGCTGGCGAAGTCCAGCGTCACCGACCGCTTGTTGCGGTTGATGGCCAGGTAGTAGGTCGCGACGTCGCCCCGGGTCGGGGGCAGCCAGGTCCTCGTGTCATCGCCTCCCGGCGACTCCACCTTGACGACATCTGCCCCCAGGTCACCGAGCAGCATGCTCGCGTAGGGGCCCGCGAGGATGCGGGAGAAGTCAGCGACGAGCAGGCCGGAGAGGGGACCGGACGAGTCGCCGCCCGCTCGAGGGCTGTCCGGGGCGGCGCCGCTCGAGGACCGGGAGTCACGCGGGTCGCCCACCTGAGGCTCCGTTCCATTGTCCGGCAAGCGGACGAACGTCCGCCGTCCTCCGAGTGTCCGACCGTCGAGGGACGCTGTCAAGAAACGGTGCGGGCCGTGATCAGCGGAAGCGCGTCACGTGCCGCGAAGTCGGCACTGATGTCCGCGGCAGTGCGAAGCAGGAGCGGCAGGTGCGACCCGAGAAGGGTGTCCATCGACGTCTCGGCAGCGTGCACGGTGACGTTGACTGCGGCAACGACCCGGCCGTCACCGTTGCGCAGCGGCACGGCCACCGAGCGAACACCCCTGGCGAGCTGCTCGTCCGTCGCCGCCCAGCCCTTGGCCCGCACGTCCCGCAGGTTGCCCTCCAGCTCCTCACGCGAGGGCAGGTGCCGCGCCTCCACGCCCGACCGGCTCGGCTCGGCAAGGGCGCGGTCGAGCTCCTCGCGCGACAGGTCGGCGAGAAGGACCTTGCCGAGCGACGTGGCGGGTGCCGGGAAGCGCGTGCCGATGTGCACCGCGAGGGCGATGATCTTCGGAACCGACACGCGCGCAACATAGACGATGTCCGAGCCGTCGAGCTGCGCGATGGAGCTCGACTCGTGCGTCTGGGTGACGAGGCGCTCGAGGTGGGGCCGGGCCACGTCCCACAGTCCCATCGACTGGACGTAGGTCAGGCCCAGCTCGAGGACGCGTGGCGTCAGGGTGTGACGCCCCTCCACTGATCGGACGTATCCCAGGGCCTCGAGAGTCCGCAGGATGCGCCGGGCGGTCGGCCGGGCCAGGCCCGTGGCGGTCGCGACGTCGCTCAGCGACATCCCCGCCGGGCCCGGCTCGAACGCCTTGATGACGTCGAAGCCGCGGGCGATCGACTCGATGAAATCCGGATCGGCATCGCGACGCGGCATGACGACCTCCCTACGGGTCAGCGGCGGTCTGGTGGCCGGATCTGCCGCCTGCCCGAACTGGCGACGAGGCAGCCGGACGACTGTCCGATCCACTCGACTCTATCCCAGGGGGCGGGGTCTTGACACCGCAACAGACCGGGAGGACGCTGACCTGAACGGGAGTGGACCGATATGCGGACACTCGTCCGCGCTCGCGCAGTGGGAAGGCAGCCATGACAGCACAAGGCCACAGCGTCACCAGCAGCGACTTCGAGAACGGAAGGCCGCTCGTCCTCCGTGGCGGCACGGTCCTCACCATGGACACCGGCAAGACGGTTCTGACCGGCGCCGACGTCCTGGTCGTCGGATCCCGAGTCGATGCAGTCGGGCAGAATCTCGACGTGCCGGAGGGCACCATCGAGATCGACGCGCGGGACGGGATCGTGATGCCCGGCATGATCGACACCCACCGCCACATGTGGCAGACCGCGATGCGCGGATACGGCGCCGACTGGACCCTGACGCAGTACTTCGTCTGGTACTACCTCCAGCACGGCAAGGCCTTCCGGCCGGAGGACATCCACGCCGGCAACGTCCTGTCCGCGGTCGAGGCGCTCGACGCCGGGGTGACGACGAGCGTGGACTGGTCGCACGGGCTGCAGACAGTCGACCATGCAGACGCCGCAGTCGACGCGCTCGAGTCGGTACCCGGGCGGTTCGTCCTCGCGTACGGCAACATCCAGGCCGGACCTTGGGAGTGGTCGGCGGCGCCGGAGTTCCGCGAGTTCGTCTCCCGGCGCTTCAGCGGGTCCGACATGCTCGGCTTCCAGATGGCCTTCGACGTGACGGGAGACCCCGCCTTCCCGGAGAAGGCGGCCTTTGAGGTCGCCCGGGAGCTCAATGCGCCGGTCACCACGCACGCCGGCGTATGGGGGGCGACGAACGACGACGGCATCCGGCTCATGCACGAGAACGGGTTCATGGACGACCGGACCATCTACGTCCACGCCGCGACTCTGACCGCTGACTCCTACAACCGCATCGCCGCAACGGGCGGCAACGTGTCGCTCGCGTCGGAGAGCGAGCAGACCTGCGGCCAGGGCTATCCGCCCAGCTGGGCGTTACGATCGCACGAGATCAACATGTCGTTGTCCATGGACACGCCGGTCTGGATGAGCGGGGACCTCTTCACCGCCATGCGTGCGACGGTCGGCTCGGACCGCGCCCGCGAGCACCTCGAGGCCCACACGAAGGGCGAGACCGTGACGCACGTGCACCTGCACGCGGACCAGGTGGTCGAGTGGGCGACCCTGGGTGGCGCCCGCGCCCTTGGCCTCGGCGATCGGCTCGGCTCGATCGAGCCTGGCAAGCTCGCGGACCTCGTCCTCATCAAGAACGACGCCTCGCCGGTGATGTTCCCGCTGCTCAACCCCTTCGGTCACGTCGTGTACCAGGCGCAGCGTGGTGACGTGCACACCGTCATCGTCAACGGACGGGTCGTCAAGCACGACCACGCCCTCATCGGGATCGATCTGCCTGCCGTGCGCCGCGAGGTGGAGAGCACGGTGGAGCACCTCAGGTCCGAGCTCGGCGAGGAGGCGTGGATCGCCGGGATGAATCCCGAGATCCCCGAGACGAAGGTCCTCGACAACCCGTACACCTACACCGACTACGCCTCTTCCGCGACCCACGCCACCCGGACCGAGTAGGACACCGAGTGCCATGACCGACCGCCACGTCCCCGTCCTCGTCGTCGGCGGCAGCCTTGTCGGCCTGTCGACCTCAGTCCTCCTCGCGCACCACGGCGTGCCGCATCTGCTCGTCGAGCACCACTCGGGCACGGCAATCCATCCTCGGGCCGCCTCCTTCCACCAGCGGACCATGGAGGTCTTCCGATCAGTCGGCATCCAGTCGGAGGTAGAGCAGGCCGCCGCGCTCGAGTTCGTGCAGAACGGTGCCATCGTCGCCGTCGAGAGCCTCGGTGGGCGTGAGCTGGCGACGTTCTTCGCGAACTTCAACGCCGGCGTCGAGGAGCTCAGCCCGACGTCTCGGCTCTTCATCACCCAGGTCGGGCTCGAGCCGGTCCTGCGTGATCGCGCCGTGGCCCTTGGCGCCGAGCACCTCTTCGGCACCGAGCTGGTGTCGCTGACCGAGCAGCCGGATCACGTGGCGGCGGTCCTTCGCCCGCGCTCGGGCGGCGCCGACATCGAGATCACGGCGGACCATGTCGTGGCCGCTGACGGTGCGCACAGCAGGATCCGCGAGCAGCTGGGCATTCCGCTCGCCGGGCACGGCGACGTCGCCGACTGCGTGACGATCTACTTCAGGTCCGACCTGCGAGACCTCATCGGCGACCGCAACCTCAGCGTCGTCTACGTCAACCACCCCAACCTGCTGGGCTTCTTCCGCTTTGCCATCGACGCCCAGTCGGGATTCCTGGCTGTCTTCGCCACGTTCGACGCCGAGGGCGTTCGCGACAACAACGTCGCCCGCGACTTGGAGCCCGACCGGTGCGTCGAGCTGGTGCGCACCGCGCTCGGGGCGGTGGACGATCGGCCCATCGAGGTCGAGACCGTGCAGTACTGGACTGCCAGTGCAGCCACGGCGACGTCATTCGGTCGCGGACGGGTGTTCCTGGCCGGCGACTCCGCCCACGTCATGCCACCGACAGGTGGCTTCGGCGGCAACACCGGCGTGGCTGATGCCCACAACCTCGCCTGGAAGCTGGCCATGGTGCACCGCGGCATCGCCGGTCCGGGGCTGCTCGACACCTACGACAGCGAGCGACGCCCCGTCGCCGACCTCACCGTCGAGCAGGCCTACACCCGCTATGCCCTGCGCGTCGACCCGTCCCTGCCGAAGGACGATCTCCAACCAGCCCTCGACGACCCGTCGATCGAGCTGGGGGCGGTTGTCGCGTCGTCGGCCGTGGCAGGCGCCGACCTGCCGGAGCCGCCGCTCGAGAACCCTCGGGACGGCAACTGGAGCGTCGGCGCTCGGGTCCCGCACCGGTGGCTCGACCGCGAACGTTCGGTGTCCACGGTGGACCTCGCCTCGGACGGCTTCGCCCTTGTCGTGCCGCCCGGACACATTGGGTACGACCAGGCCGTCCAGCAGATCGAGGCGGGCACGGGTCTGCGCCTGAAGATTCACCACCTCGCCGATGCGTCCGGCGTGGATGCGCCTGGCGCGGTTCTGATCCGGCCGGATGCCGTCATCGCCTGGGCATCGGCCGACGCGGAGGCTGGGGCTGCGAGCCTCCCGGAGGCGCTCGCCTCGCTGCTCTCCACCCCGGCGCAGGTGGCATCAACGGGCTGACTGCGCACGGGTGCAGCGGCGTTCGCGGCCACCTGACCCGAGTTTGCCTGTGACCTCCGGGGGACTGCAGGAGGAGCACGACTGTGCCGTATGCCGCTGGGCCGGCTCAGCGGCATACCGCTGACTCGGGTGCGTGGACGGGGCGAGCGCGGGTGACGGCTAGCGCGCCGCCTCACGCAGTGTCGACACGCCGAGGTAGATGGCACCGAGGATGAGCAGCACCCCGAAGCCCTGCTGCAGATTGCCGAGGACGATTGACGCGACCGCCCAGACGACGACCACGGCGAGGGCAAGGACTGCTGCTCCGACGACGAGCTGGATGAACCGGCGCCGCAGGACGGACTCTATGACGATCATGCCGCCGGCGAGCAGGAGCAGAGCCTCCACCGTCGCGGCGTCATTCAGCATGAGGATG
>DASUQN010000248.1:0-2350 GCA_036280515.1 Intrasporangium sp.
GCGAGGTCGACGCTCGCGGGGATGTCTCCGAGAGTGCCGTTGCGGTGCAACGTGACGCCGACGCCCCCAGCGCGGGCGCGTTCGAGCAGGAGGGGCAGCTGGGCGAGTCCGCTTCCGGTGTCCGCCTGCTCGCGCAGCGCGCTCAAGGTCGACCGCAGCTCGCGCGTCGCGTCGGCACTGGCCTCCACGATGGCCCGAAGCGAGTCCGGCACCTCCTCCCCCCGCTTCTCCGCGAGATGCGCGGCGACACCGGCCTGCACCTTGATGACCGAGATGCTGTGGGTCAGCGAGTCGTGCAGCTCCCGGGCGATCCGCAGCCGCTCCTCGACAGCGCGCCGTCGGGCGGCCTCCTCGCGGCTGCGCACGGCCTCCTCGGCGCGGGCCTCGATCTCGCGGACCCGGGACTGCCAGAGGCGCAGGGCCACTGCAGTGGCGGCTGCCGACACGAGCCAGCCGGTCGCGTAGAACCGACGCCAGCCGCGATCGGTGCGCATGCGGTACTCCTTCAGCCGTGTGGGAGACGGGTCCGCGCCGCACGTCGCTGCGCTCGGCCCACCGGACCTCTCTCGTCGTGAGCCTAGGCCGCGCGTCCGAGTCAGCGCATCTCACTACGGGAGTAGGTGCGGGCTACCTCGCTGGGAGTACGGCGGCCCGGTTCTGACGTCCTGAGTCGGTCGGCGAAGTGTCACCCCCTGGGCGATGCCCGGAACGGCCCCGGCGATCGAGGATCGACGGCATGCACCTACCGAACTCCCGTTTCCACCAAAGGAATGTCACATGAACGCCATCGACCTGGCCGTTGAGGCGACCGAGCTCGTGAAGGCATACGGGCCCACGCGGGCCGTCGACCGTCTCAGCCTCAGGGTGCCCGCGGGCTCCGTGCTCGGGCTGCTCGGGCCCAACGGCGCCGGCAAGACGACCACGATCCGCATGATCACGACACTGACCACCCCGGACTCGGGCAACGTCCGAGTCTTCGGGCACGACCCGGGGAGCGACCCCGACTCCGTCCGCGAGCGCCTCAGCGTGACTGGGCAGTTCGCCTCCGTCGACGACGACCTCACCGGCTGGGAGAACCTCGAGCTCCAGGCCCGGCTGCGCGGCCTCCGGGGCCGCACCGCGATCGCGCGAGTCGAGGAGCTGCTCATGGTGTTCGGACTCGCCGACGCCGCCCGCCGTGTGGTGTCGACCTACTCGGGCGGCATGCGACGCCGGCTCGACATCGCCGCCGGCCTGGTCGTCACCCCGGACCTGCTCGTCCTCGACGAGCCGACGACCGGGCTCGACCCCCGCAGCCGCGGCTTCGTCTGGGACGTCATCCGGGCCGCGGTCGCGGACGGCACGACCGTGCTGCTGACGACCCAGTACCTCGACGAGGCCGACCAGCTCTCCGACCGGATCGCGGTCATCGACCACGGCCGCCTCGTCGCCGAGGACACTTCCGACGGTCTCAAGCTCGCCCTGGGTTCCGGAGTCCTGACCGTCCGCGTCGTCGACCCGACCCGGCGCGACGACGCAGCCCGCCTGCTCGGCGAGGAGCTCGGCTCCACCGTCGAACCGACCAGCGACGCGGCCACGGTGCGGGTGCGCCTCGACCGGGACGGCCGCGACACCGCGGAGCGTGTGAGCCACGCGCTCATCCGCCTGTCACGAGCGGGAGTCAGCCCAGCGGCATACGCCCTCGGCCAGCCGACCCTCGACGAGGTGTTCCTCGCGCTGACCGGGAGACCTGCTGACCACGCGGCCGGACGAGAGGCCGAACCGCCCGCCCACGAGGAGGACGTGGCATGACTGTCGACACCCAGTTGCGCCGGACGGCGGCCGCACCCGCTGAGAGGTCGGCTGCTCCCCTGCCTGCGCGGCTCCGGCCACCGACCCGGCCCAGCCGCCTGTCGGCCAGCCTCACCATGGGCCGGCGGGCCCTGCTCAAGGTCAGGCGGACACCGGAGCAGGTGGCCGACGCGGTCTTCATCCCGGTCATCTTCACCGTCCTGTTCACCTACGTCCTGGGCGGCGCGCTCTCGGGCTCCCCGAAGGAGTACCTGAAGGACCTGCTACCCGGGACCCTGGTCCTCGCCGTCCTGCTGATGACGGTGTTCTCCGGCGTGGCCCTCAACACCGATCGCAGCCTGGGGCGGTTGCAGCGCTTCCGGTCCCTGCCGATCTGGCAGCCCGCGCTCATCGTGGGCGGCCTCATCGGAGACGCCTGCAGGTACCTCATCTCGGGGACGCTCGTCATCACCCTCGGGCTTGTCATGGGGTTCCGTCCCGACGGGGGCGCCGCCGGAGCCGCGGCGGCCGTGGCGCTCATCATCGTCTTCGCCTTCGCACTGTCGTGGGTCTGGACGTC
>DASUQN010000249.1:0-4684 GCA_036280515.1 Intrasporangium sp.
AGCTCATCAGGTTCATGCCCTGCGCGGCGGTCCACTCGGCGGTGGCCCGGCTGCCGGCACCCCACCAGATCCGGTCGCGCAGCCCGGGGGAGTGCGGCTCGATCGGCAGCAGCCCGGGCGGGTTCGGGAACATCGGTCGCGGGTTCGGCTCCGCGAACCCCT
Organism: Intrasporangium sp.; assembly: GCA_036280515.1. Lineage (GTDB taxonomy): Bacteria > Actinomycetota > Actinomycetes > Actinomycetales > Dermatophilaceae > Intrasporangium. Next base: position 163 of record DASUQN010000249.1, read on the forward strand.
CGCCCCCGAGCACCTGGAGCAGGATCGCGGTGTGCTCCCGCGCCATGTCGGCGTGGTCGGAGCCCTCGGCCGGGACGTGCCCGAAGTAGCGGTAGCCGTCGATCACCTGCTCCGGTGACCCGCGGCTGATGCCGAGCTGCAGTCGGCCGCCGGCGATCAGGTCCGCAGCGCCGGCGTCCTCGGCCATGTAGAGCGGGTTCTCGTAGCGCATGTCGATCACGCCGGTCCCGATCTCGATCCGGCTGGTCCTGGCCCCGACCGCGGAGAGCAGCGGGAAGGGCGAGGAGAGCTGGCGCGCGAAGTGGTGGACCCGGAAGTACGCGCCATCGGCACCGAGCTCCTCGGCCGCAACAGCCAGGTCGATGGACTGCAGGTGCGCATCGGCGGCCGACCGCGTCTGCGAGTGGGGCGAGGGCGTCCAGTGCCCGAACGACAGGAAACCGATCTTCTTCATCAGACCTCCACGTGCATTGTCGGTCAGGCCCACTTCTCTGCGAGAGCGGTGACGACCTTGAGGTTGCGATTCGTCGCCGGGCCCAGGATCTTCTCGATGGCGGCGTTGGACACCTTTGCGGTGCCGTACGGAATGTCGAGGAGCAAGTGGACTGCCCTCCCGCGCACATGGATTCGCTCACCGTCACGCGAAAGTGCCTCCACCCGCTTCGCATCCGCCGCACCGGGGGTGCCCTTCACGAGGCTCACGTAGTGGCCGTATGCCGCTGGGCTCGCTTCGGCGAGAACCGCGGCGTCGGCTGCCACCCGGGTCAGCTCTGCCGGGGTGAGCGCGACGGTCGCCACGGGGAAGCCGCGGTCGGCCTCGAAGAGGTCCTCGAGGGCGGTCTCGAGCTTGGCCCGGGCGCGGACCGGACTGGTCAGGCGGACGTTCCCCGTCTGGATGTGGGTCTCGACGTCGGCGTACCCCGCCTTGGTGAGCACGGCACGCAGATCCGCCATGGGATAGCTGCGTCCACCGACGTTGACCGCACGCAGGAAGACGATCCAGGTGGACATGAATGCAGGTTACGCGGCCAAACCGGCCCGTCGTCGGGCAGGATGGACAGGTGGTCGACCCGCCCTCTCTGACTCTCTCAGACTTTCCGGTTCACCGTCCCGTGACCACTCGATGGTCGGACAACGACATGTACGGGCACCTCAACAACGCCGTGTACTACGAGCTGTTCGACTCCGCGATCAACGGATGGCAGGTGGAACACGTGACCATCGACCCGCTGACGGACCCGACCCAGGGTGTCGTCGCGGAGTCCGGCTGCGCGTTCTACGCGGAGGTGGCCTTCCCCACCCCACTCATCGTCGGCCTGCGCATCACCCGTCTGGGGACGAGCAGCGTCACCTACCAGCTGGGCCTCTTCGTCGACCCGGAGGTGGCGGAGGTCGGCGACGGCGCACCCAAGGCGTTGGGCCACTGGGTCCACGTCGAGATCGACGCCGACACCCGTCGCCCCACTCCGATCCCGGAGCACCTGCGCCGGTTGCTCGAGACGGCGGTCGTGGACGTGCAGGCCCTCGATCCGACATGACGGCCGGGGTAGACCGGACGGACGCGACCGAAGAGACCTGGGAGGCCTGGAGCGCCCGTGTCGCAAGGGAACTCGAGCAGCTCGGCCGTGACGACTGGGTGACCTTCGTCGTCCACGTGGAGTCCGCGGCGGCGGTCGCCGAGCGGAGGCGGGAGGCACGCAGGGGCTGGCGCCGGGCGTTCGCGCAGCCCCCGCTTCCATCGCCGGTGCCCGATGTCTTCCTCCAGGCTCGGCTGATCGAGGGTCTGCTCGCCCTCGAATGCATCGGTGACGCGGAGTTCGAGGGCGTCACCGACCTCACGGCACGCCAGCTGGAGACCTTGGCCGTGCTGGGCTGGGAACGCGACGCAGACGACCCTCGCTTCTGCGCGACCTTCGACCTGGCGGAGGCAGCCGACGCCGCTGACCTGCTCGCCGCGAGCCTTCGCGGGGTGCTCGGCGCCGAGTCACCGGTCCGGGTCGACCTCCGTCGGGGCTCCTGACGACACGCACCGTCCCGACCCTGCGGACGCCCACCATTCGATCGACTGAACAACATCTGTGCCCAAGAGCTGCTCACTCGATCGGGCGGGACGTCGAGGCGATGCGTGCGCCAGCCCGGCGCATCGCTCGACGATACAGCGGGCGAACGAACCTCTTGGCACGCCAAGCGATTCGGCCATCCCAGTCGGTCAGTATGACGTCCCGGCGCGCATCGATCCCCTTGATGACCGTGGCGGCGACCTGGTCCGCGGAGCGCCTCGACCGCTCGAGCAGCCGCTTGCCCGCCGACTCCATCACGCCGTCGGCACCGGCGAACGAGGCGCCGAGATTGGTGCGGAAGAACGCCGGGCACACGACCGACACGGTGATCCCATGGGGTGCCAGCTCGTGGTCGAGCGTCTCGCTGACCGCGACGACGCCTGCCTTGACGGCGTTGTACGACGCCATGCCGGGGGCGTGCACGAGGCCCGCCAGAGAGGCGACGTTGACGATGTGCCCCCTGCCCTGCTCCTTGAGGAGCGGCGTGAAGGTCCGACAGCCCCGGACGACCCCGAGCAGGTTGATGTCCACGATCCGGTGCCACTCGTCCATCGTGGCCACGTCGATCCGGCCACCTGTGGCGACGCCCGCGTTGTTGACGAGCACGTCCAAGCCGCCCCACGAGTCCGACACGTGCGCAAGGGCGCTCGCCCAGTCGACGTCCAGCCGGACGTCCAGCGGCAGGTAGTCGACACCGTCGGGGACCGAGTCCGGGCGGACCCTGTCCACGTCGCTGGCCAGGACCCGGTCGCCCCGTTCGGCGAGCCCGCGGGCGAGCGCCAGCCCGAGGCCGGAGGCGGCGCCGGTGACGAGGACGCGACGGGAGGACGCCTGGGCTGGGAGCGAGCTGAGCGGCATACGACAGAATCTACGGCCCAGCCATCCACGTCAGCGGACGCGCAGCGTGACCTTGCCGAGTGCACGGCGCTCGTCGATCTCGGTCAGGGCGGTCGCAACGTCCTCGAGGGGATGGGTGCTGCCGATCGGCGGGTCGATGGCGCCGCTCTCCAGCAGCGGCGTGATGGCGCGCCACTGCGTGTGAAGGTAGCCCGGCTCGCTGAGCCACATGGCACCCCAGGCGACCCCGACGACGCTGATGTTGTTCAGGAGCAGCCGGTTGACCTTCACCTCGGGGATCGACCCGGCGGTGAAGCCGATGACGAGCACCCGGCCCTCCGGCGCGAGGCTGCGGAGGCTGTCTGTGAACCGGTCGCCGCCGACGGGGTCGACGACGATGTCGACGCCGCGGCCACCTGTGAGTTCCTTTGCCCGAGCGAGGAACCCGTCGGCAGCGATGACATGGTGAGCACCTGCACTCGCCGCGACGGCCCGCTTCTCGTCCGAGGACACGACCGCGATGACGCGTGCGCCCATCGCCCTGGCCACCTGGATCGCGGCGGTCCCGATGCCGCCGGCCGCCCCGTGGACGAGCACGGTCTCGCCACGCTCGACGTGACCGCGGCGGTCGAGGGCGAAGTGGACGGTGAGGTAGTTCATGAGCAACGCGGCGCCTGCTGCGAAGGAGACGCGATCCGGCAGCGGGAAGACCATGGCCTCGGGGACCGCGACCGTCTCCGCGAAGGCCCCGAGGATCGGGAAGGCCGCGACCCGGTCGCCCGCTTGGAAGGCGCTGTCGGCACCCGCTCGGCGCACGACGCCGGCGCACTCGGCACCGGGGATGAAGGGCAGGTCGGGCTTCATCTGGTAGAGGCCCTTGCTCTGGAGCACGTCGGGGAAGCTGACCCCCGCCTCGTGGACGTCGACGAGGACGTGACCGGGCTCGAGAGTGGGTTCCTCGACCTCCTCGACGGTGACGGCCGCAGGCCCTTCGAGGACGGTGACTCTGGCTGCTCGCATGTACGGGACAGTAGTCGGGGTCCGGTGCCGGTGGCCTGTGACCTCGGCTACGCCGACGGTCTGTGCAGCCTACGCTGGCCGGGTGATCGAGCCGCTGACGCGCCTGCCGGACGGGACCATCAAGCAGGTCAACCCCTTCACCGGTACCAAGGTGTGGACCGTGCCCGGGAGGGGGCGCCGGCCCATGAACCGCACGATGAGTGCCCCGCTGCCCATCGACCCCGCGGACAGCGACCGGATCTGCTCGTTCTGCCCGGCGCGAGCGCTCGAGACGACTCCCGAGATCGCACGTCTCGTCCGTGACGCCGACGCGCCGGGGGGCTGGCGCGAGCTGCGAGGCCTGACCGCCGAGGAGGTTGCCGGGAGCCCGGCGGAGTTCCGCCTGGTGCCCAACCTGTTCGAGATACTCTCTTTCGGCTACTGGCAGCTGGTCCACGGCTGGCAGCCGACGCGAGCCATGCGGGCCCACCAGCGGGCCTACCTCGTCACCCCGGGCGGTCGCGAGCACGTGGCGCGGCTGGCACGGACCCGGATGGCCGCGCGGGCAGCAGACCGCGGGGTCGACGGGTCGCTCGATGAGCCCGTACACGACGAGGACGTCGAGC
>DASUQN010000250.1:0-12885 GCA_036280515.1 Intrasporangium sp.
CTGCCGTCCGTGACGACCTGCCGTGACCAGGTCACCGGCGCGGCCTCGACCCGGTTCGCCGTGAAGACGGCGGCGCCGGTGTGGTCCGGACCGTCATTGACGACGAGGGCCAGGTCCGGGCTGCCGCTGGCCTTGAGCCCGGCGGTGACGCCTGCCGCCCGGAAGCCGCGCGGCAGGTGGACCATCTCGGGCATCACGGGGTGACCCCCGCGACCGGCAGGCCGGTGGTCTCGTCGAGGCCGAGCGCGATGTTTGCGCACTGCACCGCGGCACCTGCGGTCCCCTTGGTCAGGTTGTCGACGGCCGACACGGCGACCACGCGTCCGGCACGCTGGTCGACGGCGACCTGGACGTGGACGTTGTTGCTGGCCAGCACGTCTGCCGTCCGTGGCCATTGGCCTTCGGGCAGGACGTGGACGAACGGCTCGTCCTCGTAGGCCTGCTCCCACGCCGCCCGGACCGCGCCAGCATCGGTGCCGGGTGTGAGCCTGGCCGTGCAGGTGGCGAGGATCCCGCGTGCCATGGGCGCGAGCGTGGGCGTGAAGGAGACCGTCACCTGGGCGTCGGCCGCTCGGCTGAGGTTCTGCTCGATCTCTGGGGTGTGGCGATGCACGCCGCCGACCCCGTAGGGCGACATCGAGCCCATCACCTCGCTGCCGAGCAGGTGGGGCTTGAGGCCCTTCCCTGCGCCGGAGGTCCCCGAGGCTGCCACGACGACGATGTCCTCGGGGGCGAGCACGCCAGCCGCGAGGCCGGGTGCGAGGGCCAGCGAGACCGCCGTCGGGTAGCACCCCGGGACAGCGATGCGTCGTGCCCCGGTGAGCCTGCCGCGCTGCTTGGCTGGCGGGCTGCCCGGGCCGACCGGCAGCTCCGGCATGCCGTAGGGCCACGAGCCTGCGTGGGGCGTGTCGTAGAACGTCGTCCAGGCATCGCCGGACTCGAGCCGGAAGTCTGCTCCACAGTCGATGACCACGACCTCCTCGGGCAGCTGCGCGGCGAGTGCGGCCGAGTGGCCGTGGGGCAGGGCGAGGAAGACGACGTCGTGCCCGGACAGGGTCAGGGCCGTGGTGTCGTCGAGGCGTCGTCCGGCAAGTGGCGTCAGCTGGGGATGGATCGCCCCGAGGAGCTCACCGGCGCTGCCGCCCGCCGTCACGACGCCGACCTCGATGCGCGGGTGGGCGAGCAGGAGCCGGAGGATCTCCCCACCGGCATACCCGCTCGCCCCCGCTACTGCTGCCCTGGTCACAATGCATGACTATACACGATCATGCATAGACCTGCACCGCGCCCCTGCCCATCTCCGCAACCCACCGAGGAGATCCCAACACACCGGGAACCGGATCGCGGTGAGCTGTGACGTGCTCTGGGTGTTGCGTTGTCGGGTGCGCGGGTCGGCGAGCGGGAGCCCGGGGACGGTGCGATCAGCGCTGGATCGCGCCCACCGCCTTTGCGGCGGCGGCGACGGCCGCGTCGCGGAACCCGTTGACCTCGTCGGTCGTCAGCGTCCGGTCGGCGGCCCGGAACGTCAGTCGGTAGGCCAGGGACTTGTGCCCCTCCTCGATCCGCTCACCCTCGTACACGTCGAAGAGGGAGACGAGCTCGAGGGCCTCCCCCGCCCCGGACCGGAGCGCGGCCTCGACGTCAGCCGCGGCGACGTCGGTCCGCCCGAGCAGGGCGACGTCGGTCATGGCGGGTGGGAAGGTGGAGAACGGTGCCGCCTGGACAGCGCGATCACTGGCGGCCGTCAGGACGTCGACATCGATCTCGGCTGCCACCGTTCGCGGAGGCAGGTCCAGCGCCGCGAGGACCTTCGGGTGCAGCTCGCCGGCGTGTCCCAGGAGGGTGCCGTCGGTGAGCGTGATCCGCGCGCACCGGCCGGGATGCCAAGGAGCGTGGTCGGGGTCTGCGGTGACGACGACGGGGACGACGAGGGCAGCGGCGACCGCCTGGACGGCCGCCACCATGTCGCTCCACTCGGCTGGCCGACCCGAGCCCCACCAGCCGGCGTGCTCGGTCAAGCCGGTTGCCATGATGCCGACGCGCCGGGGCTGCGGAGGGACGGCGGCATACAGCTGCTCGAGCTCGCCGTCCGACGGACGCGCCGACACAGCAGGGATGGGGGCGCGGCTGAGCGGGCCGCCAGGCCGGAAGACGAGACCCATCTCGAAGAGGGCGACGTCCTTGTGACCGCGGGAGACGTTGCGCCGCAGGACATCGACGAGGCTGCCGAGGACCGAGGTCCGCATGAGGGGGCGCTCCTCGGACAGCGGGTTGGCGAGACGAACCGCGCGACGCCGGTCGTCATCCTCGGGCAGCATCAGCTGGTCGGCCAGATCTTCCGAGACGAACGGGTAGCTGAGCACCTCCGTGAAGCCAGCGCCGGCGAGCGCGTCGGCCACCACGCGCCGGATGCCCTGGCCGTGCGTCAGGCCCCGCCCCCCGCTCGGGGTCGGCGTGACCGAGGGGATGTTGTTGTAGCCGTCGATCCGGGCGACTTCCTCCGCGTAGTCCGGTGCATCGACGAGGTCTGGGCGCCACGATGGCGGAGTGACGTCGACGTAGCCCGGGTCCTCGACCTCGGTGACGTCGGCACCGAGGTCACGCAGGATCTGGACGACGCGACCGCGCGGGTAGTCGACCCCGATGATCCGCGACGGCGCGGCCACGTCGAGTCGATAGGCCTCCCGACTCGTGGTGCGATCGACATCGGTCACCCCGGGGTCGACGTGCCCACCGCCGTGCTCGACAAGCAGGCGGACTGCCATCTCCGCAGCCGCAGCGGGGACTCGGGGGTCGACCCCGCGCTCGAAGCGCTTGGAGGCCTCGCTGACGAGCTTGTGCCGACGGGACGTCCGCGCCACGGAGGTCGGGTCGAAGTGGGCGGCCTCCACGAGGACGTTCGTCGTCGTGGCGCTCACCTCGGAGGACGCGCCACCCATGACCCCGGCCATGCCCAGGATTGCCTCGCCGGTCCCGTCGCCCTCGTCGGTGATGAGCAGGTCCTCGGGATCGAGGGTGCGTTTGACGTCGTCGAGCGTCGTCAGCGTCTCTCCGGGACGGGCCCGGCGGACGACGATCGGTCCCCCGAGCTTGTCGAGGTCATAGGCGTGCAGCGGCTGGCCGAGCGCCATCATGACGTAGTTCGTCACGTCGACAGCGAGCGAGATCGGGCGCATGCCCATCTGGGCGATCCGCTTCTGCATCCACGACGGTGACGGCGCCGAGGCGTCCACGCCCCGGACGACGCGCGCCACGAACCGGTCGCAGCCCTCGACGCCGTCGATCGGCGCCTCGTCCTTGAGCACGACCGGGAACCCCGAGTCGTTCGGTGCCGGCGTCTCGATGAGCGCTGGGTCGCGGAACCCACCCGCAGGGCTGCCCTGGCTGTGCCAGTACTCCCGCGCGAGGCCTCGGACCGAGAAGCAGTAGCCGCGGTCGGGCGTGACGTTGGCCTCGATGGTCTGCTCACCGAGCCCGAGGAGCGCGATCGCGTCGTCACCCGGCTGGAGGCCTGCCACGTGCTCCTGACCGAGGAGGCGGGTCAGGACGATGATGCCGGCGTGGTCGTGCCCGAGCCCGATCTCGTCCTCGGCGCAGATCATGCCGTTGGACATGCGGCCGTAGGTCTTGCGAGCGGTGATGTGGAAACCACCGGGCAGGATCGCTCCCGGCAGGACGACGACGACGAGGTCGCCCACCTCGAAGTTGGTCGCCCCGCAGACGATCTCCTGGTGCTTGCCCTCGGTGACCATCTGGCCGTTCTGGCCGACGTCGACGACGCAGAACCGGATCGGCTTGCCGTTCTTCTGGATCGTCTCCTCGAAGTCGAGGACCCGACCGACGACGAGGGGCCCGGTGATGTCGCCACCGTGCAGGTCCTCTTCCTCAAGTCCGACCGACACGAGCGAAGCAGCGACGTCGAGGCCGGTCGCACCGGGGGCGAGGTCGGTGTACTCAGCCAGCCAGCTCAGGGGCGCCCGCATCTCAGACCTCCATCCCGAACTGCCGCGAGAAGCGCACGTCGCCCTCGACCATGTCGTGCATGCCCTGGACCCCGTGGCGGAGCATCAGCGCCCTTTCGATACCGAGCCCGAAGGCGAAACCGGAGTAGACGTCCGGATCGATCCCGCAGGCGCGCAGGACCTTCCGGTTGACCATGCCGGACCCGCCGAGCTCGATCCAGCCGGACCCACCACAGGTGCGACAGCCGTCCGGGCCGGGGTCTCCGTGACAGGCGAAACAGACGAAGTCGGTCTCCATCGACGGCTCGGTGAACGGGAAGTATGACGCGCGCACTCGGGTCTGGGTGCCCTCACCGAACATGACCTGGACGAAGGCGTCGATCGCGCCGCGCAGGTGCGCCATGGTCAGTCCCTTGTCCACGGCCAGGCACTCGATCTGGTGGAAGACCGGGGTGTGCGTGGCGTCGAGGTCGTCCGTGCGGTACACCTTCCCCGGCGCCACGATGTAGATCGGCGGCTCCTGCTCCAGCATGGTGCGGATCTGAACCGGAGAGGTGTGCGTGCGCAGGACGAGCCCCGAGTCGACCGGGTCGAGGAAGAAGGTGTCCTGCATCTGACGGGCCGGATGGTCCGGTCCGAGGTTGAGCGCATCGAAGTTGAGCCACTCCGCCTCGAGCTCCGGGCCCTCGGCGATCACCCACCCCATCCCGACGAACGCGTCGACGAGCCGCTGGGAGACCAGCTCGATGGGGTGCCTGGCGCCGAAGGTGCTCCGGACGACGGGAACCGTGACGTCGACGCGCTCCTCGACGAGGATCCGCTCGTCGCGCTCGGCCTCCAGCTCGGCCTGGCGGGCGGTCAGCGCCGCGCCCACCCGCCCCCTCGCCTGGCCGACGCGCTTGCCGGCCTCGGCCTTGGCGCTCGGCGGCAGGGCTCCGATCTCGCGGTTGGCCAGCGCCAAGGCGCTCTTCTCGCCTTGGTGTGCGACGCGGACGGCCTTGAGGTCGTCGAGTGACGTGGCGGCCGCGATGGCGGCCAGAGCCTCCTCGACGGCGGTCTCGATGTTCTCCGGGTCGAGGGCGGAGACCTCGACGGGGTCGTAGTTGGTGTTGGGTCCGGACATCTCTTCGGCGTTCGCTGCTCTCGCTCGGGCTGCTCTGGTCAGGTCGGTCTGGGTGTGGCGCCCGCCGGGCACGGGCGGACGACGGCGTGCTCCAGTCTAGGGGCGGGGGGCAGCGCGCCGACGGCGCGTCCGCGGCTCAGGCAGCACGGTCAGGGGAGCGCGACGGCGTCCGGCACGCCTCCGGGCAACCGGACGGCAAAGCGTGCACCGCCGACGGGATTGGACTCGACCGTCACCGTGCCACCGTGGGCCTCGACCAGGCCGCGCACGACGTAGAGCCCCAGCCCCGTGGTGGACCCGTCCGACCCCCGCCAGAACCGTCCGAAGACCTTCTCGCGGTCGTCCTCCGGGATCCCGGAGCCTTGGTCGTCGACGAGGACGAGGACCGCCTCGCCGCCCCCGTCATCGCGATCCAGCGTGACCGTCACCGGCGCCTCGCCGTGCCGGAGCGCGTTCTCGATGAGGTTGAAGAACACCTGTTGGAGCCGGTCCGAGTCGGCCCACAGCTCGGGCACGCCGTCCTCTTGCGCGGATGGCCCGAGCCGCAGCAGCACCTGCGCTCCCGTGCGGCTCATCTCGTGCCTCGCGACGTGCGCGGCGAGCAGGTCGTGCAGGTCCACCGGCGCCAGCCGCAGGGTGAGGTTGTCGGAGTCGAGACGAGAGATGTCGAGCAGCTCGGTGATGAGCCGGGTCAGCCGGCTGGCGTCCGCTTCGATCGTCTCGATCATGAGTCGCTTCTGCTCATCGGTGAAGCGGTCCCAGCGCCGGAGCAGGCTGCTCGTGAAGCCCGTCACCGACGTGAGGGGCGCTCGCAGCTCGTGGGCAACCGTCGACAGGACGGTGGCCTGCTCGCGTTCGGCGCGCAGGCGAGCCTCCGCATCGCGCAGGCCGACGAGGATGCGCTCGAGCCTCGCGCCGCCCGCCGCGACGATGTGTCGCGCCGTGACGAGCACGTCACGGCCGTGGGGCCCCACGAGCAGCCGCTCGCGGTGGCGGGTCCCCGTGGTCCGGGAGAGCGACGGGTCGGAGCGCTCCCACCAGTCGCGGCCGTACTTGTCCGCGAGTGGCAGGACCTCGCGCACGGGTCGGCCGATCAGGTCCTCGGTCTCGCACTCGAGGATGCGGCACGCCTCCTGGTTGACGAAGCTGATGATGCCGTCCCCGGTGACGACGACGAGCCCATCGGGTAACAGCTCGCCGAGGGCGTACAGGGTCGCGGCAGAGGTCGGTGAGGCAGGCCGTGCGGACAGCTGGCCGTCGTCACCGGAGCCCATGGTGCGAAGGATAGCCACGCATCCGTGCTCGCGGGAGGGTTCGACCGGGAGGGTTGGACCGGGAGGCGCGCCCCACCGGTGCCGTTCAGCGCTGCCCGACCCGCTGGCGACGCGCCGCCGCGGACGCGTAGAGACACAGGGTCGCCGCCATGGCGAGGTTGAGCGACTCGGCGTGCCCGTGGATCGGGACGCGGACCACGTCGTCGCAGGCGTCACGCACCTGCTCCTCGAGGCCCCACGCCTCGTTGCCCATGACCCAGGCGTGCGGTCCGTCAAGGTCGGCGTCCGGCAGGAGGGTCTGACCCCCACCGTCGGCGGCGAACAGGCGGACGCCGCGCGCGCGCAGGGCCTCGAGGATCGTCTGGATGGGCACCTCCCTCACGACGGGCAGGTGCCAGAGCGAGCCGACGGTCGAGCGGACCACCTTGGGGCCGAGCACGTCGACGCTGGCGTCGCTGACCACGACGAGGTCGGCGCCGGCCGCGTCCGCACCCCGGATCACCGTGCCGGCGTTGCCCGGGTCACGCACGTGCGCGAGGACGCACACGACCGGGTCGGGCGGTAGGGCACCCAGCGCGTCGTCGAGCGACAGGCGAGCCCAGCGGCATACGGCCATCAGTCCTTGGGGGTGCTCTGCATCGCACATGGCGGCGAGCACCTCGGGTGTCACCTCGTGCACCCACAGCTTCGCGTCGCGGGCGGCTGCGAGGAGGTCCGCGTGCCGTTCCGCCGCGTCGGCCGTGACGTAGACGTCCCGCACGTGTTCGGGCGCGAAGCGCACCGCTTCACGCACCGCCTGAGGGCCCTCGGCGAGGAACTGGCCCGTCCGGGAACGCACCGAACGCCGGGACAGCGCGCGTACGGACTTCACGCGATCAGATCGCGGGTTGGTCAGCACGGGGCCGTCCCGGCGCTCGAGGGGTGTGCGGTCAGGCTGCGCCCTCGGTGGCCTTCTCGACCACCGGGACGTTGGCGCGCGACACCTCGACAAGGGCGGCGAAGGCCGGCGCGTCGTTGACGGCGAGGTCGGCAAGGATCTTGCGGTCGACCTCGACACCGGCCGCCTTGAGGCCCTGCATGAACCGGTTGTAGGTCATGCCGTTGGCGCGGGCCGCGGCGTTGATCCGCTGGATCCACAGGCGACGGAAGTCGCCCTTCTTCGCGCGACGGTCACGGTAGGCGTAACCGAGCGAGTGGGTGACCTGCTCCTTCGCCTTGCGGTAGAGACGCGACCGCTGACCGCGGTAGCCGCTCGCTCGCTCCAGGATGACGCGACGCTTCTTGTGGGCGTTGATCGCCCGCTTCACGCGTGCCACGTGAATACTCCTTCGTTACTCGAACACACTTCGGTGCTGCTGGCCTGACCGGGAGGCCCCGGCCGCTCAGCTCGATGCTGGTGGGGTGGCGTCCCGGCTCACTTGCCGAGGAGCTTCTTGACCTTCTTGGCGTCCGCCGGGGCGACCTCGACGTCGCCCGCGATCCGGCGGGTGTACCGCGAGGACTTGCGCTCGAGCAGGTGGCGGCCACCGGCCTGCTCGCGCATGAGCTTGCCCTTGCCCGTGAGGCGGAAGCGCTTCTTCGCACCGCTGTGCGTCTTCATCTTCGGCATGGTTGCCGATCTCCTTCGTGTCGTGCCATACGTACGGGGACGTACGCGGACTCTCGGAGTGGCCCGCGGGGCGGGCCACCGGGGTGGAACGTCTGTGGTGGGCGGGTCACTCAGCGGCGGAGGCTGCCGGGTCCTCGGACCCGACCGGCGCCTCGGCCCCGTTGGCTGCGCTCGCCGCATCCGCGGCGCTGCGGTCGCGGGCCCGGCGCTGCTCGGCCTTGGCCTCTGCCTTCTTCTTCGTCGGGCCGATCACCATGATCATGTTGCGACCGTCCTGCTTCGGCGCCGACTCGACGTAGCCGAGGTCGGCAATGTCCTCGGCGAGGCGTTCGAGCAGACGGCGACCGAGCTCCGGTCTGGACTGCTCGCGGCCGCGGAACATGATCGTCACCTTGACCTTGTCACCGGCCTTGAGGAACCGCTCGACGTGGCCGCGCTTGGTCCCGTAGTCGTGCGGGTCGATCTTCGGACGGAGCTTGATCTCCTTGATGACGGTGTTGACCTGGTTCTTGCGTGCTTCCCGTGCCTTCATGGCGGCTTCGTACTTGAACTTGCCGAAGTCCATGAGCTTGGCGACCGGTGGCTTGGCCATGGGGGCCACCTCGACGAGGTCGAGGTTCGCCTCCTCGGCCAGACGGAGCGCGTCCTCGACGCGCACGATGCCGACCTGCTCACCATTGGGGCCAACCAAGCGCACTTCCGGGACCCGGATGCGCTCGTTGATGCGAGGCTCGCTGATGTGGTGCTCCTAAGTTCGATGACTGGTTGACGTTGTGAGCCGACCTGCCGCAAAGGAAAAGGCCCCCCGCGCGTGCACGAGGAGCCCAAGGATGTCGTATGCCGCTGAGTCGCCTCATCGACATACGGCGCGGTGCCGCACCTCCCGGAGGAGGGCGCGTCCCGCGCGGACCTGGAACCCGGCAACCTACTGGTCGACGCGGGTGGAAGCGAGCTTCTCTTGCACGTCACCCGCCCGCTTGCACGGGAGGACGACTGGTCAGTGCTCCAGCCTAGCAGCCGGACCGGTCGTTCCCCGAATCCGGTGTCAGGCGGTGGGGACGGCAGCCTGGTCGGGCGACGGGGTCGACGGGGTTGTCGAGGTCGACAACGCTGCCTGCGTTGACTCGGGTGATTCGCGTGGTTCGGAGCCAGGGTGGGGCTCGGCGCCTCGCCGCACCGTGACCGCGAGGCCGGCCAGCGCGACGAGCAGGCCGATGGCCGACACGGAGACGAAACCCCAACGCCAGCCGCCGTGGTCGATGGCGAAACCCGCAATCGGCGCCCCCATTGCCGATCCTGCGGTCATGGCTGACCCGTGCCACCCCATCATCTCGCCCCGGAAGCGCTCCGGGACCAGCCGGCTGAGCTGCTCGACGGTGGCCGTGATGGTCGGGGCACAGAGGACGCCACAGACGGTGATGAGGACGGCGAAGCTCGGCACCCCGACCGCGAGCGCCACGGGAGCGGTCGTCACCGCCAGGCCCCCGAGGAGCCAGAAGACCGAGAACGACCGGTGCCAGGCACCGTACGCAAGTCCTCCGATGAGGGAGCCGGCGCCCCAGAGCGCGAGGACCCAGCCGATCGACTCTGGCCGCTCGAACTCCCTCAGGGCGGCGACGACACCGACATCGGTGCCGGTGAGGACGAGCGTCGACGCGGCTGCGGCGAGGTAGACCGCGGCGACGGGCACGGTGATGAAGCCGCGGAACGCGCGCCGGGGCTGCGTGTCACGTCGAGCTGTCTCTGTCCTGTCGTGCGTGTTCTCGGCTGAAGGTGGTGCAGCCGGCACGCGCGTCGAGGTCAGCGCGGGGTTGACGAGCCAGATGACGAACCCAGCCGCGGCAGAAGCCATCTCGCACACGAAGAGGGCCCAGCTCGTGTGCCAGGACACCGCCATCCAGACCCCTAGAGCCGGGCCCGCCATGAAGGAGAGCTCCGTCGCGGCGGAGTCGAGCGACAGCGCAGTGCGGCGTTGCTCGACCGGCGTGGCCCGGAGGATGACCTGCCTCAGGATCGAGAACGTCGGCACGACGAAGAGCCCGGCCAGGGCGGCGAGGGCAACGAGGGGCGCGTAGTCGACCCAGGGGGCGATGGACCAGCAGACGAGCTGGATGACGATCGAGGGACCAACGGTCCGCCGAAGGCCGATGCGGTCAAGGAGCCGACCCCGCCACGGCCCGGAGACCGCGACGGCTACGGTCGCCGCGGCCGTGACGAGTCCGGCCTGGCCGTAGCTGCGCCCGAGGCTGGTGACGACGTGCAGGGTGAGGATGACGGTGCCGGCGAACATCGGGACGCGCACGAGGAACCCGAGCAGCAGGATGCGCCGGGTATCCCGGACGGCAAGCACGTGTCGATAGGCGCCGATGTTCACCAGACCAGAGAAGCACTCGGTGCCGACAGCCGCACCTGAATTTCGACATCGAATGTCCGGGGCCGCGGGGCCAGCCCCGGAGGCCACCCCAGCGTTCGAGCGAGCCTGCTCGCAGATCACACCGGATCCTGCACGCAGGCCTTGTGACCGGGGGGCAACAGGAGTTGGGTGGGGTCATGGCGAGACAAACCGGCAGATCAGACCTTCCTGCGGCCCCCAACCCCGCCTCGCCGCAGGACATCCGCAACGTCGTGCTCGTCGGTCCCGGCGGGGCTGGCAAGACGGCACTCTTCGAGGCTCTCGTCGCGGCTCGTGTCCCGGGGCAGCGGCCCTCGGTCGACGGACACGTACGCACGTCCACCCTCACCGCCGCTTCGTTCGAGTCGAACGGCGTGGCGCTCAACCTCCTCGACACCCCCGGATATCCCGACTTCGTCGGCGAGCTGCGAGCGGGCCTGCGGGCGGCCGACGCGGCAATCTTCGTCATCTCGGGTGCCGACGACATCGATCGGCCCGTCTCGCTCCTCTGGCGCGAGTGCTCCGCGGTGGGCATGCCCCGCGCCGTCGTCGTCACACACCTGGACCAGCCCCGTGCTGACTTCGCCGTCACGGTGGACACCTGCCGCCGCACCTTCGGCGACGCGCAGGCGACCCATTGGCCGGTGCTGGTCGGCGGACAGCAGACCGGCGCCGTCGGCCTCATCACCGGTTCCGACGCCGACCTCGGCACGGACGAGCACCAGGATGCACGGCACGCCCTGATCGAGTCGGTCATCGAGGAGTCGGAGGACGTCACGCTCCTCGACCGCTACCTCGAGGGCGAGCAGATCGAGACCTCCGCCATCCTCGCGGACCTCCGCACGGCGATCGTCCGAGGCACCTTCTTCCCGATCCTGCCGGTCTCCCCGCCGACCGGAGCGGGCGTCGAGGAGCTGCTCTCACTGATCGAGCAGGCCTTCCCCGACCCGACCGTGCATCCCCTGCCGGCGGTCACGACGCCTGCGGGAGCCGCGATCACGGGGGTGACGTGCGACCCAAACGGGCCGCTCGTGGCCGAGGTCGTCCGGACGACGACCGATCCCTACGTCGGGCGCCTGTCGCTGACCCGGGTGTTCTCGGGAACCTTGCGCGTCGACGACACGGTGCACGTCTCAGGGCACCTCGGCGACTTCGTCGGCCACGAAGTGGCCGGCCATCCCTCCCATGACGACGACGAAAGGGTCGGGCCGCTCGCCTCCCCCTTCCTCGACAGCCACCGCCCTCGCGGGACCGCGATCGCCGGGGACCTCGTGCTCGTGTCGAAGCTGACCCGCGCCGAGACGTCGGACACGCTCTCGTCCGCCGATCGCCCCGCCGTCGTCGCGCCCTGGCTGCTCCCGGAGCCCCAGCTGCCCGTCGCCATCCGGGCCGTGAGCAAGTCCGACGAGGACAAGCTCGCCGGCGCGCTCCAACGACTCGTCGCCGAGGACGTGACCATGCGCATGGAGCACGCCAGCGAGACCGACCAGGTCGTGCTCTGGACGATGGGCCAGGCCCACGTCGACGACCTGATCGCGCAGCTGTCCGATCGCTACGGGGTCACGGTCGATGCGGAGCCCTACCGGACCGCGCTCCGCGAGACCTTCATCCGCAAGGTCGCTGCCCAGGGGCGTCACGTCAAGCAGTCCGGCGGTCACGGCCAGTACGCCGTCTGCTCCATCGAGATCGAGCCCCTCCCCCGCGGATCCGGCTTCGAGTTCGTCGACAAGGTGGTCGGGGGCTCGGTGCCCCGGCAGTTCATCCCCTCCGTGGAGAAGGGTGCCCGTGCCCAGCTCCAGAAGGGCCTGCTCACCGGCCACCCGGTCGTCGACGTGCGGGTCACCCTCGTCGACGGGAAGGCCCACTCGGTGGACTCCTCCGACGTCGCCTTCCAGACGGCCGCGGCCCTCGCGCTCAAGGAGGCCGCCAACGAGTCGACGGTCGCCCTGCTCGAGCCGATCGACAAGGTCGACATCACCATCGCCGATGAGTACCTCGGAGCCGTCATGGCCGACCTCCGCGGCCGTCGCGGACAAGTGGTCGGCACCGAGCCGGCGGACGAGCAGGGATGGACGGTCGTCCACGCCGAGGTACCTGCAGCCGAGTTGTCCCGTTACCCCATCGACCTCAGGTCGGTGTCCCATGGCACCGGGTCGTTCGTGCGCGAGTCCGTGCGTCACGACCTCATCCCGCCCGACAAGGCACGAGACCTGCTCAAGGTCTGACCACCACGCGAGACGCCGGGCGGCCGACTCCGTTCTGGGAGACGGCCCCCGGCCCGCTGTGCGATCGGCTGCATCCTTGCTCGGGTACGTCCTCAGCGAGGGACGAGGAGGAGCACGAGGTTCGCGAAGACGACGGATTGGACGCGGTGCGCTGCAATGCCCAGGACCGCGCCGCGGTAGCGCAGTGACCGATAGACCACGACCAGCATGTCGAGCAGGACCTTCGGCATGCCCACGGAACGTGCAGGTGGTAGGCCGTGAAGAGCACGCTGTTGACGACCCAGTCCCACCGCCCGCAGG
>DASUQN010000251.1:0-6247 GCA_036280515.1 Intrasporangium sp.
TTGGCGGGCGCCGACCCTTCCTCGGCCGATTCCTCCAGCTCCTCATGGAGCTCCTCCTCGGGCTCCTTCAAGAGCAGGTGCTTGCCGACGGCGTTGAGCACGGCAGCGAACGGCACCGCGGCCAGCGCGCCGACGATCCCCGCGATCTGCGACCCGGCGGCGATGGCGAGGATGACGCCGAGCGGGTGGATGCTGACGGCATGGCCGAGCAGGAGCGGCTGGAGGACGTGCGACTCGAGCTGCTGCACCCCGATGACGACGGCGAGCATGATGAGGGCCACGCCGAAGCCCTGCGAGACCAGCGCGAGGAGGACCGCCACGGCTCCCGACAGCAGCGCACCGACGATGGGGATGAAGGCGAAGAGGAAGACGAGCACGCCGATCGCGAACGCGAAGGGCACCTTGAGGATCGCGGCGCCGAGCCCGATGCCCACGGCGTCGACGAGCGCCACGACGATCGTCGCGCGGACGAAGGCCGACAGCTGGTCCCAGGCGATCCGGCCGGAGGACGCGACGCGGGAGCGCGCCACTCGGGGGAAGAGGCGCACCAGCCAGCTCCAGATCCGCGGGCCGTCATAGAGGAAGAAGAAGAGGGCGAAGAGCGTGATGAACGTGCCGGCGACAAAATGGGTCGCCGTCAGCCCGACGCTGGCGGCGGTCCGGCCGAGATTGCCGGAGCTGCTCACGCCGTCCCGGAAGCTCTCGAAGTATTGGTCGAACTCCGTGTCGGTGATGTTGAACGTCGTCCGCACCCAGTCACGGATCTGCTCCAGGCCCTGGGCCACCTGCGCCGTCAGGTCCGCGAAGCCGCTGCTGAACTGTCGGCCGATGAGGGTGAAGAGCCCGCCGAGCACGACGAGGACGCCGAAAACGGTCAGGCCGGCCGCGGCGCCGGTGGGCATGACACGCGCGAACCGCCTGGTGATCGGCACGAGTATCGCCGCCAGCAGGAGTGCCACGAGGAGCGGGATGATGATCTGCGAGAACTCGCGCAGGACGAGGGTCGCGAGGTAGAGCGCGGCGCCGATGACGAGCAGGCGCAGCGACCACTCGCTTGCCGCTCGCACCGCAGGAGGGACGGCCGATCGTCGGGCTGGCTCAGCGGGCGAGGGCTGGGTGGCGTTGTCGGTCACGAGGACACGGTATGCCGCTGAGCTCGCTTCCGCGGCCAGGTGCGGTGGGATTCGTGGCTGGGCTCGCGGTCCTCAGTGGCTGGGGAGGTGGTCAAGGCGGGCCAGGAGGGCGACGGCGTCGTGAGGGGCGTGGCCCTTGGCGTCGTTGTCGAAGTAGACGTAGGTGTCGTGTCCGTCGGCGAGCCAGCGCCTGATCTGGCCGGCCCAGCGGTCGAGGGACTCGTCGGTGTAGCCGCTGGCGTAGAGCTCCGTCTCGCCGTGCAGCCGGACGTAGCGGAAGTCGCTCGTCGCGTCGTGCATCTGCGGCCAGCGGCCGGCACTGTCGGCGACGACGGTGCAGACGTCGTGCTCGGCGATGAACGCGCGGGCCTCGGGCGTGTCGAAGCTCTCGTGGCGCGGCTCGAGGGCGTGGCGCACACTCTGGCGGGTGAGGGCCTTGGTGGCGGCGCGGTCGTCGGGGATCTTGTCGTCGTGGCGCTCGGCCAGGTCGGCGGCCGCGGTGGTGGTGCGCGGGAGGAGCTCGAAGAAGGCGGCGAGACGGTCGGGGTCGAAGCGGGTGCGCTCGGGCAGCTGCCAGAGGATCGGGCCGAGCTTGTCGCCGAGACTGAGCACCCCCGAGGCGAAGAAGTTGGCGAGCGGGGTCTCGACGTCGCGCAGCTGTTTGAGGTGGGTGATGAACCGGCCACCCTTGACGGCGAAGACGAAGCCGTCCGGGGTCGCGTCGCGCCACGCCACGTAGGAGGTGGGGCGCTGGAGCGAGTAGAAGGAGCCGTTGATCTCGACCGAGCTCATTCGCTCGGCTGTGTAGTGCAGCTCGTCCTTCTGCCGCAGGCCCTTGGGGTAGAAGTCCCCTCGCCAGCGCGGGTAGCGCCAGCCCGAGACCCCGACGAACGCCCGGCTCATGTCCCGAGGCTAGTGCGGGAATGCCTGGGACGGGTCAGTCGGGGAGCACGGCGCGCAGGACGCGAAGGGTGTTGCCGCCCATGATCGCCGCGATCTCCGCCTCGCTGCGGCCGCGGTCGAGCAGCTCCTGGGTGATGACGGCGAGGCCGCTGGTGTCCCAGGCCACGGTCACCGCGCCGTCGTAGTCGCTGCCGAGCGCAGCCGTCTCGATCCCACCGACCGCGATGACGTGCTCGATGGCGTCGACGACCGCCTTGGGCGTCAGCTCGCAGATGGCGGCGTCCCAGTACCCGACGCCGACGACTCCGCCGGTGCGCGCGATGCCGCGGATCTCGTCATCGGTGAGGTTGCGGTTGACGTTGCAGGTCGCCTGGACGCCACCGTGGCTCGCAACGAGCGGCCTGGTCGCTCGCTGCAGCATCTCGTCGATGGCGGTGTGGCTGGCATGGGCTACGTCGACGATGATGCCGCGCTGCTCCATCGCGTCGAAGGTCCGCCGACCGAGGTCGGTGAGGCCGCCCTTGTCGACGCCGTGCATCGAGCCGGCGAGCTCGTTGTCGAAGAAGTGGGTGAAGCCGGCCATCCGCATGCCGGCTGCTTCCAATTGGTCTAGGTTCTCGAACCGGCCCTCGAGGTTCTGCAGGCCCTCGACCGAGAAGAGGGCTCCGGTCACGTCCTGACCGGCCTCTCGTGCGGCGACCAGGCGGTCGACGTCCCCTTTCGTCCGGATCAGGATCAGGGCGCCATCCGAGTCCTTCGACGCCTGCTCGAGCTTCTCGGCGTGATAGAGCGAGCGCTGCAGCAGCGAGCCCCACGTCCGCGGGGGCTGCAGCTGGACCATCGTCAGCAGCGTGATGTTGTCGGTGTCCCCGGTGTTGGACTCGTAGTTCTGACCCTTCGGTGACTTCGACACCGACGAGAAGACCTGGAGCGCGACGTGGCCCTCGCGCAGGCGCGGCAGGTCCACGTGGCCGCGGTCCGCGCGCTCGAGCAGGTCGCGATCCCACATCAGCGTGTCAGCGTGCAGGTCAACGACGTGCAGTCGCTGGTGCAGGGATCTCGCCTGCGGACTCACCTCGGGCAGGGGGCCGGGCTCGAGCTTGTTCATCGAGCCCTCGACGAGCCCAGGCCCGACGGTGACCAGGGCTGTCCCCGCCCCGACGATCACCACGCCGAGAGCGGTGAGGCCGCGCCGCAGCCAGCGCCGCTGTTCCCGAGTCATGACGCGGATGCTAGCCGAGGCGAGCAGTGCGGACGGCCCTGTGCGGGGCCCTTGTGCCGCGCGCCTAGCATCGACGGCATGAGCACAACGCAAGGCGCGCCGCCCCTGGCGGTGACGGGCTCGACCGGCTGGCTGGGTGGTCTCGTCGCACGGGGACTCGAAGAACACGGGGTGGCCCAACGACTTCTGGTCCGGGATCTGGCACGGGCACCCCAGGTGGAGGGTGCGACGGCCTTGCAGAGCGCGTATGGCGACTCGGGCGCGAACGCGGAGGCCCTGGACGGGGTGTCGACGCTGTTCATGGTGTCGGCCGCGGAGCACGAGAAGCGGCTCGACGAGCATCGCGCGTTCGTCGACGCTGCGGCTGGCGCTGGTGTGGAGCACGTGGTCTACGTCTCGTTCTTCGGTGCCGCACCCGATGCGACGTTCACGCTGGCGCGGGACCACTATGCGACCGAGGAGCACATCAAGGCGTCGGGCATGGCGTGGACGTTTCTGCGGGACAACCTCTACCTCGAGTTCGTCGAGGCGATGGCCGGATCGGACGGGGTGATCCGGGGACCGGCAGGGGATGGCCGTGCCGCGGTCGTCTCCCACGAGGACATCGGTCGCGTGGCGGTCGCCGTGCTTCAGGAGCCGTCGCGGCATGCCGGCAAGACCTACTCGCTGACCGGACCGGAAGCGCTCACGCTGGCCGAGATGGCCCGCCTTGTCACCGAGGTCCGCGGTCGGGAGGTGCGGTTCCATGACGAGACGGTCGACGAGGCCTACCGGTCACGGGAGGTGTACGGAGCGCCGGACTGGCAGGTCGAGGCGTGGGTCTCGACGTACGTGGCGATCAAGGCTGGCGAGCTTGATGGCGTGACCGGTGACGTGGAGCGGCTCACCGGGCGTCGACCCCTGTCGCTGCGCGAGTACCTGGCTGCCTCCGAGGGCAGCTCGTCGTGAGGGCAGTCGTCTACGACGCCATCGGCGTCACTCAGTGGTCCGGGACGTGCCCGACCCAGTCGCACCAGAGGGTGGTGTGGTCGTCGCGGTGCGCGCCACGGGACTCTGCCGCAGCGACTGGCACGCGTGGGTCGGCCACGACGACATCAGCCTTCCCCACGTGCCCGGGCACGAGCTCGCGGGGGTGGTCTCGTCGGTCGGCGAGGGCGTCGACGGTTGGTCGGTCGGTGACCGGGTGACCGTGCCCTTCGTCGAGGGCTGCGGCGCGTGCGAGTGGTGCCGCTCTGGCAATTCGCAGGTGTGTCCGTACCAGGAGCAGCCCGGCTTCACCCACTGGGGGTCGTTCGCCGAGCTGGTCGCTTTGCACGCTGCCGAGACGAATCTGGTGCGAGTTCCCGACGACGTGTCGTTCGAGGCGGCCGCGGCCCTGGGGTGCCGCTTCGCCACCGCTTGGCGGGCCCTCACGGATCGGGCGCAGGTCCGGACTGGGCAGTGGCTCACCGTCGTCGGTGCCGGCGGCGTCGGGCTCTCCTGCGTCATGATCGGCAAGGCGCTGGGGGCCAAGGTGATTGCGGTCGACCGGAACCCCGGGGCGCGCCAGGCCGCCCAGGCCCTGGGTGCTGACGTCACGTTGGCGGCGGGCGGCTCCGACGTGCCGGGGTTGGTGCACGAGCTCACCTCTGGCGGAAGCCACGTCTCCGTCGACGCGGTTGGGACCGAGGAGACCTGCGCCGACGCGATCCTCTCCTTGCGGCGGCGCGGCCGCCACGTCCAGATCGGCCTGCTGCCCCAGGTCGACGGCCATCCCGGAGTGCCCATGTCCCGCGTGATCGCTTGGGAGCTCGACCTTTTGGGCTCGCACGGCATGGCTGCGGTCGACTACCCAGCCATGATGGCCCGGATCGCGTCGGGTGACCTGCGGCCGGAGTCGCTGATCGAGCGGGTCGTCGGGCTCGAGGAGGCGGCGCTGCTGCTTCCCGCATTGGACCGGGTTGCTGTCGCGGGGATCACGATGATCGACCCGCGCCGCCCAGACACGCCGATCTAGGGAAGCCGGTGGCGCCCTTCCCCTTCGTCGAGTGTGCGCTTCGTGCCAGGCCCGGTTTGCCCAAAGCGATGGACGCGGTGCTGACCGAGTGTCAGCGTTGATGCATGACCCGCGCCGTCGAGGCGGACTACCTCGTGGTGGGAGCCGGTGCGATCGGGATGGCCTTCGCCGACGCCCTGACCGACCACGCTGATGTGCGCCTCGCGTTGGTCGACCGTCGCCACGGCGTCGGTGGGCACTGGCTCGACGCCTATCCCTTCGTCCGCCTGCATCAGGCGTCGGCGTTCTACGGGGTTGCATCGACCTTGCTCGGCGGTGGCCGGCTGCAGCAGCACGGACCTGAGGCCGGGCTCCAGGAGCGGGCCACCCAGGCGGAGATCCTCAACTACTACCTGCAGATGCTCGACCGGATGGTCGAGTCGGGGAAGGTGGAGTTCCGCCCGAACTGCGACTACGTCGGTGACCGCCTCGTCGTCTCGCGGATCTCCGGCGAGCGTCTCGAGGTGCCGGAGCGGTGTCGCGTCGTGGACGCCCGTTACCTGTCCCCGAGCATCCCGGCGGAGAAGCCTCCGCCGTTCGCGGTCGCGGATGATGCGAGGGTGCTGCCGGTCAACGACCTGGCACGACTCGAGGTGGCGCCGAGCCAGTACGTCGTCGTCGGGTCTGGCAAGACGGCGACCGACGCGTGCATCTGGCTGCTCTCCCGTGGTGTGGATCCCGATCGGATCTGCTGGGTGCGACCGCGCGATCCGTGGATGCTGAACCGTGCCGTCGTGCAACCTGATCCCGCGATCTATTTCGGCATGGCCGCCGACCTCATGGAGCAGGCCACGACGGCGAGCTCCGCCGAGGACCTCTTCCTGCGGCTCGAGGACGCCGGGATCATGCTGCGGATCGACCCGTCGGTCATGCCAACCATGGCCAAGACGCCAACGCTCGCGATGTGGGAGCTGGAGCAGCTTCGCACTCTCGAGAACGTCGTGCGCCGAGGTC
>DASUQN010000252.1:0-3055 GCA_036280515.1 Intrasporangium sp.
GCGGTCGGCAGCGACCTCGGGAAGGCAAGGTCAGCGGCATACGACGCCGTCTCGGTCGTCGAGCTCCAGGGTTCTCACCATCGCAGGGACATCGCGCTCCGGGCGGAGCGGGGCGAGATCACGGTCTGATCGGCCGCCGCGAGGGACCGCGCGCTGACGCGGTGGGAGGATGTGCGGCGTGACGACGAGCGACGCGCCGCCCTCGGACCTGCCGGGCTATCAGCACGTCTACTCCGGCAAGGTCCGTGACCTCTACGCGCCGGTGGACCTTCAGGGCGAGGTGGATCCCGACCGACTGCTCCTCGTCGCCTCGAACCGGCTGTCCGCCTACGACTGGATGATGACCCCGGAGATCCCCGACAAGGGGGAGGTGCTGACGAGGCTGTCGCTGTGGTGGTTCGACCAGCTCTCCGACCTCGTCCCCAACCACGTCATCTCGACGGACGTGCCGGCTACGGTGGCCGGCCGGGCGGTGCTCGTCCGCAAGCTGGAGATGCTCAAGGTCGAGGCCATCGCCCGGGCCTACCTGACCGGGGGTGGCCTCGAGGAGTACAACGCCAAGGGCTCGGTCTCCGGGGTGCGCCTGCCGGAGGGCCTGGTCGACGGCTCGCGTCTGCCGGAGCCGGTCTTCACGCCAACGACGAAGGCACCGCTTGGAGAGCATGACCTGCCCATGACGCCCGCCGAGGTGGAGGCCGAGCTCGGGTCCGAGGTGGCGGCGGAGGTGTCGCGCCTGACCCGGGCCATCCTCGTCCGGGGCAATGAGGTCGCGGCCGAGCGCGGGATCCTCATCGCCGACACGAAGGTCGAGTTCGGCCTCGCTCCAGACGGATCCGGCCACCTGGTCCTGGCTGATGAAGTCCTGACGCCCGACTCGTCGCGATTCTGGCCGGCCGACCAGTGGGCGCCCGGCCACCCGCAACCGTCCTACGACAAGCAGTTCGTCCGTGACTGGCTGACCTCACCCGAGTCGGGCTGGGACCGTCGCAGTGGTGGGCCGCCACCGCCACTGCCGGAGCACGTGGTCGAGCAGACCCGCGCCAAGTACGTCGAGGCCTACGAGCGGCTCACCGGCGAGTCCTTCTGACTGAGTCGCGTGCACACCTCCGACAATCGGGCCCGAGTCCGATGGTCGGTGGCCTGCCGCCCGAAACGGCACCGACACTCGGTCCACGGCCCGATTGTCGGAGGCGGAGTCGGTCAGCGGTGCGCCCAGGCCGATCAGACGGGCTCGGCAATGTCCCCAGTCCGGCCGGGGAAGTGCAGCCGCCACTCGTCAGCCAGTCGCGGCACCGCCATTCCCTTGGCGCGCATGGCCGAGGTGATCCGCTGCAGCGTCTGCCCGGGAGTGTTGTAGATGTCCTTCGACCTGACGATGACGATGCGCCAGTTGTCGCCGTCCATCCATTCGCGACGGTCGATGTCGCCGTCCCACTGCCGATCCGACTCGGCGTGCTGCCGACCGTCGTACTCGATGATGAGCCGGAACTGTGGATAGCTGAGGTCGAACCGGTATCGCAACGAGCCGTCCGGCCACTGCACGATGTGGTTGATCGCGGGTTCCGGCAGGCCGGCCAGGACCATGAGCATGCGGACGCGGGACTCCATCGGTGAGTCGACGTCTCGCCGGACGAGACTCGCGGCCCGACGCAACAGCCGCTGTCCGCGACCCCGAAAGGACTCCGCCGCGGCGACCAGCTCCTCGGGTGTGACGCGCCCGGCCTTGACGAGCGAGTCACCCAGCACCACGAGGTCGACGAGGCCGAGTTCGCCCCCGAGGTCGAGGAAGGTCTGCGTCGGCGTCGTCAGGCGGAGCCCATTGAGCCTGCTGCACTCCTGCCCGCCCACCTTCACCCGGTGCGAATGGATGCCGAGAACCTTGCGCCTCGACCCGTCGATGGACAGGTGGACGTGCCCATCGTCCGGGACGACGCCTCCCCAGATGCGTGCCGCGGTGTGGTGGGATGCGGCAGCGTTGTCAGCGCACAGGAGCAACGCCGCAAAGGCCTTCATCCACTCGGTGATCGAGGTGTCACGGTGGACGTACACGCCGCGGAACAGCTTCCGGTACCTCCGGTTCCTGAGCTCCCACTCCTTGACCCCGGGGGGCAGGTGGACAGAGCGCTTCATGCGACCCGTGGACTCGTCGCGCTTCCTGGTGACCGTCACGCGGAACGGCATGGTCGGTGGCTGCGGCAGCGGACGCGATGGCATGCATGAACGATGGCGAAATCCACGTGCCCAGTGCCGCGGTCATCCACAGCCTCAAGCGCCCGGACAGTCCCTCCGACAATCGGACCGCGGCCCAACTGTCCGTGCGAAACCGCGGCATGCGGCGCGGACAATCGGACCGGGGCGCGACTGTCGGTGCCACTTCGCGGCTTGCTACGCCGACACTGGGACCGCGGTCCGATTGTCGGAGTGGCGATTGGCCAGGACGTCCAGTGCCGCGCCCGCGACCGCTGGCGGAGCGCATCGCCGCCGGTGCCTCAGCACCGCACCCCCAGGCGCGCCGCGGCCGGCCCGCTTCGTCAGGGCGTCGGCCACGGTGCGTGACGACCTGCGGGAGCACGTTCATGTCGCCACCTCCCACGTCCCGCGCAGGGCCCGTCACGCACCTCGACAAGAGGCAAAGTCCTATGCCGTATGCCGCTGGGCTCGGTCCCGACCCAACCCACGCCTCCCTGTGGTTGCCTCCCCTAGGCCTGGTCGGCGAGCAGCCTGCGCAGGGACCGTGCATCACCCAGACCGACCTCCGTGGCCACCGCCGCCTGGCTCCAGCCCGAGGCGAGCAGGAGGCGGGCGCGCTCGACCCGCAGGGCGGTCTGGTAGCGGTGCGGGGTGACCCCGGTCGCTGCGACGAAGGCTCGGGTCAGGGTCCGCTCGCTCACGGCGAGGCGTCGCGCCAGGTCTGCCAGGCCCAGCTGTGCACCGAACTCGGTGTCGAGGACGTCCTGGGCGCGGTGCGCCACGTCGCTCAGGTGGTCCCGGTATGCCAGCATGACGCTCTCCTGCGGCGCCGTCCCGTTGCGGCGCATGGGCACGACGAGTCCGC
>DASUQN010000253.1:0-2639 GCA_036280515.1 Intrasporangium sp.
CGCGCTTCGGCGTCACGTCCCCGAGGCGCACCTCGTCGGCGCCGGCGAGCAGCTGCGACAGGACGGTGGGGATGACCGCCCGCGCCGACTGGCGCGGACCGAACGTGTTGAACGGCCGCAGCGTCATGACGGGCGTCTCGAAGGACAGTGCATAGGACTCGCACAGCTTGTCTGCGGAGATCTTGGTCGCCGAGTAGGGCGACTGCCCTCGCAAGGGGTGCGACTCGGCGATCGGCACCTGCTCGGGCGTGCCGTACACCTCAGAGGTCGAGGTGTTCACCATCCGCGCCGTCCCGTGCCGCCGCACCGCCTCCAGGACGTTGAGCGTGCCGATGACGTTCGTCTCGACGTAGGACCGTGGCGCCACGTACGAGAACGGGATCGCGATGAGCGCGGCGAGGTGCAGGACGACGTCGGCACCCTCGACCGAGGCGGCGACGTGTTCGGGATCGCGGATGTCGCCGAGGACGACCTCGGCCTGCCCGTCCCGCAGCGCCTGCGCGAAGACGTCGCTCTCGTCCAGCCAGCCCAGGGAACCGTTGGAGTTGTAGAGGCAGAAGGCCCGCACCTGCGCTCCGTCAGCCAGCAGCCGCTCGACGGTGTGGCTGCCGATGAAGCCGTCCGACCCGGTGACGAGCACCGTCTTCCCGGCAATCGACCCGTCGATGGGACGGGACATCAGTTCGCTTGTCACAGTGGCCTTTTCGTTGTCGTGGGTGTCGTCATCGATGCCGTATGCCGCTGAGCTGGCTTGCGCTCAGGCCTGGCCTTTCGCTCGGGCGAGATCCGTGGGCGTGCCGACGTCGATCCAGTCGCTGCCGAGGTGCCACGGGGTGACGACCTCGCCCTTCTCGAGGCACGTCTGGACGAGGTCCGGCATCCCGCTCGCCCGGCCCTCCGGCACCCAGGCGAGGGCCCGCGGCTCAACGGCGTAGACGGCGGCGTTGATGTCGAAGGACAGCGTCGGCTTCTCGGATATGCCGGTCACCCGGCCCCCGCTCGTCTCGACGACTCCGAAGGGCACCTCGTGCTGGTAGCTCCGCGTCGCCACGGTCACGGTCGCACCCGTGCGGGCGTGGGTGTGCAGCAGGTCGACGGCGTCGAACTGGACCATGAGGTCACCGTTCATGACGAGAACGGGATCCGTGAGGTCCGGCCGGTCGGCCCGCAGCAGGGTCAGGGAGCCGGCGGTGCCGAGTGGCCGGTCGGGGTCCTCCCGCAGGTATCGCACGGAGCAGCCGAGCCGAGAGCCGTCCCCGAGATGCTCCTCGATCCGGTCGGCGAGGTAGTTGACGCTGACGTGGACGTCCCGGATGCCGTCGCCGACGAGGCCGAGGATGATCCACTCGATGATGGACCGGCCGGCCACGGTCATGAGTGGCTTGGGCATGTCGTTGGTGAGGTCACCGAGGCGGCTCCCCCGTCCGCCGGCCATGATGACCGCGACGTTGCGCAGCGGCCGGGCGCCGACGACGTCGGAGAGCGTGTGGAGCCCGACGAGAATGCCGTCCGCGTCGACCTCCGGCACGGCCGACACGTGCAGCGCCGCGAGCAGGTCGAGGACGAGGGCCCGCGGCGAGCCGGCGGCCACGGTGTGCGGTGACCTCGTGGCGTGCTCGAGGGCGCGTTCCTCGAGGCTCGTGCCCCGCAGGATGGCACGGCGCAGGTCGCCGTCGGTGAGCAGGCCGGCGAGCCGTCCGGCCTCGTCGAGCAGCATGCACACCCGGGTACCGCTGCGGTCGATGACGAGCAGGGCGTCGCGCAGCGTGGCCGTGCTCGGCGCGGTCGAACCCACGAGCTCAGCCTGCGTCACCCCTCACCTCCTGGACGTCACGGGGGTCCGCGTCGACGAACCGCTTGACCCGGCCGGCTGCTCCGGCCCTCCGCACGATATCGAGGATGCGGCGGCTCGCGTCCCCGGCGCCGTAGGGGTTGACGACCGCCCTCGCCCTGGCAGTTCCCCCGGGGGACAGCGCGAGGCGGACGGCCGCTTCGACCGCCGCCCTGCCCTCCTCGGCGTGGACGACGTTGTCGCCGCGCAGCCGGCCGCGCTGACGGTCGCCGACGTCGACGGCGGGCTTGTGCAGCGTGGCGGCCTCGATGACCCCCGACGACGAGTTGCCGACGACCACGTCCACCGAGGCGAGGACACCCGGGTAGTCCCGCCCGAGGGCCTCGACGAGGCGCAGTCGGGGCTCCGCCGCGGCGAGCGCCGACAGGACCGCGACGATCTCGTCCCGCCCCTCGTCCATCCCGGGATATGTCGCGATGACCGTCGCGCACGCGGCCAGCGTCGCAGCGGCCGCCTCCCGCGCCCAGGTCGCGGCCGGAGCGTCGGCCTGGGCTGTCGGCGGGTGGTAGGTGAAGAGCCCGATCGGCCGCTCGACACGGTCCATCCCGAGCAGACCGGCCAGCGCGTCGTCCCCCATCGGTGCTGCCGCGGCGAGCCGGTCGAGCCCCGGCGCGCCGGTGACGTGGATGCGCTCCCTCGGCTCTCCCAGCTGCGCGAGTCGCCGCGCAGCATCGGGCGAGGCGACGCAGTGCTCGTCCGCGAGCTTGGTCACCGCGTGGCGGACCCGCTCGTCGACGGCGCCCTCGGTCACCTCGCCGCCGTGGAGGTGCACGATCGGCACGCCGAG
>DASUQN010000254.1:0-3733 GCA_036280515.1 Intrasporangium sp.
ACGTGCGCCTCCCAGCCGAGGAGAGGAGCCCAGAAGGCCGCGAGCGCCGGGGCGTCCGAGGCGTCGATGCAGAGGTCCTTGTAGGTCGCCAGAGCCATGCGTCCCACCGTAGGCGACCAGCCGGCGCGGAATGACTCACAGATCACACTCGCATCACTTGAAAGAGGTGACTGGTCAACTACTACACTCTGTAGTACCGACAGCAAAGGGCCTGCCGGATCACCGACACAAGCTGGAGATGAGATCCATGGCCACCATCCACCACAGCGACGTCAGTCGCGTTCACGACGTCGACACCAAGCACCCCGCCGACGGCATCGTCACCTTCCAGGAGGAGATCGTCCGCTCGGCGTGGGCACGCCGATTCCTCGCCGTCATGCGCATCGTCATGGGCTGGACCTTCATGTGGGCCTTCGTCGACAAGCTCTTCGGCCTCGGCTTCTCGACGCCGTCCGAGCGCGCCTGGATCAACGGCGGCACGCCGGCACAGGGCTTCATGAAGGCCGGCGCAGAAACGGACAACCCGTTCGCGCAGTTCTTCGCCAACATCGCGGGCCCGTGGTCCGACTGGCTGTTCATGATCGGCCTGCTCGGCATCGGCATCGCGCTCCTCACGGGCGCGGGCCTGAAGATCGCCGCCTGGACCGGCACGGCGCTGCTCCTGTTCATGTACCTGGCGCAGTTCCCGCTGTACGAAGAGCGGGCGACCAACCCCATCACCGACTCCCACTGGATCGAGGCTCTGGCCCTGATCGTCGTGGCCGCCACCTACGCGGGCGACACCTGGGGTCTCGGCAAGTGGTGGGGCCGGATCGTCGGCAACGGCATCCTTCGGTGACCGACCCGGCTCGTGACTGACGGGCCTGCCACAGCGACCGCCCTTGTCCCTGGGGGCGGTCGCTGACGTCTGCCCGACGGGCGACCGGGCCCGGCCTCAGCTGGTGACGCCATGGGCGGCCACGTGCCAGAGCCGGCCCTCCCCCCGGATATCCGGCATGGCGTGCAGGATGGATCGCTCGGCCAGCTCCGGTGCCACGCCGAGGTCGACCGCGTAGCGCAGCGCCACGGCCGGAGTGCGGTGCGTCGCGTCGCGGCAGTGGACCAGGACGCGCTTGCCCTCGGCGCGGAACTGGCGCAAGGCGGAGGACACGTCGTCGAGGACGAAGTCGAGATGCGGGTTGAAGTCCTCGGAGTCGTCTTCGTTCATCCAGACCTCGAGGTGGTCCCGGTCCGGGATCCCGCCGGCGGGGATGTCCTCCCGACCGAGCGGACAGAGCGACACGACGGCCTGGACCCCGAGCTCCTCCGTGCGGGAGAGGTCGCTCATCGTGCCGAGCACGATGTCCGGGTCGATCGGGTGCGGCAGGCCGAGCTGCGGGATCGCCGGATCCGACATCGTCGCCACCGAGGGCCAGGTCCCGGGCGTCCGCCCACCGGACCACGTGGACACCCCGATCTCGACGAGGTCATGGGCGCGGTAGCCCGGCCAGCCGTGGACGACCCGGCGCCACTGCGTGGGGACAGCCGAGGCGCCGTAGCGGGCCCCGAGGAGGGAGCCGGCGATCGCGGCTACCGTGTCGGTGTCATGGCCGGCCCCGACGGCTGCCTGCAGCCCACGCTGCAGGTGCATGGCTGATGCGTCGCCCCGATCGGTCGTCGTGATCGCGGCCCAGGCCGCTTGGAGCGCCGTCACGGTGTAGCCGTTGTTGACGAAGCGCCCGGGATCCTCCCCGGTCGCCTCCTCGATCCACTGCGCCCACTTCCCGGCGTGGGCCGGAGTGACGAGGTCCAGTCCGGCCCCCAGGTCGAGTCGCCCCTCGGTCGTGGCCACGCGGATCGCCTCGGACCAGAGGATGGAGGAGTCCGCGGCCAACGGGTCGGCGTGGGTCAGCTCGGCGATGGCCCGCGCGGCCCGCGCGGTTGCTGAACGATCACCGATGTTCCAGATGCCGACGACCGACGTGCGCATCAGTGCTCCGTTGCCGGCGGTGAGGCCGGTGCGCTCGTGAAGCGCCCGGCTGGCCGCCGTCAGGCGCTCGTGGGGGCGGCCCTCGAGGCGCTCCGCATCGAGGAGGACCGTCCTCGTCTGGGCGCCGACGTCGGTCGCCCCACCGACGAGCCACGCCGAGAACCCGTCCGCGACGGCGTCCAGGGCATCGGCGCCGGTCAGGTCGACACCCCGAGCCGCGACGTCCGCGACACACAGGGTCATCTGCGTGTCGTCGCTCCACTCGCCCGGTTCATAAGGGCCCAGGCCACCGCCCTTCATCACCGCCTCGCCGATGGGTGGTGCGGCCATCTCGTAGGGGACGCCCAAGGCGTCCCCGCACGCGCCACCCAGGAGCACGCCGGCAGCGCGGTCGAGGGCGATCGGACGGTCCGCGACCATGGGCTGGCCCTTTCTTCGACGGCACGGTCAGGTGCAATCTACGGCGCCCGGCCGGTGCGGTGACCTCGGGCGCCACACCGTAGGATTCCGGGGTGCTCGCCCCGCTGACCGTGTCGCTCCTCGTCGCCTCCGGAGTGCTCGGTCTCATCGCCGGGCACCACCTGGCCCGCAGGCGCCGGGTCGACGACCTCCTCCTCCTCGTGGGCGCCGCCATCGAGCTGGGTCTCGTGGTCCAGCTCGTGTACGGCTTGACGCAGGCCGGCGCCATCGCGGACGGCTCCGAGAGGGCGACCTACGTCGCCTACCTGGTCACCGTCCTCGTCATCCTCCCGGTCACGATCTACATCGCGATCAAGGAGAAGACCCAGTGGGCGATGGCCGTCGTGCTCGGAGGGGCCGTTGTCGTCGCCATCCTCATCGCCCGCCTCCAGCAGATCTGGAGCCTCAATGCCTGACCTGAGACCGGCCTCCCACACCGGCCGGGGACCCGGACGTCTCATCGTCGCGCTCTACGGGCTGCTCGCCCTCGCCGCGACCGGCCGCAGCGTCCTGCAGATCGTCGAGTACTTCGACCGGGCCCCGGTCTCCTACCTCCTGTCGGCCCTGGCCGCCCTGATCTACATCGTGGCCACCGTCGGTCTGGCGAGGGGTGACCGCACGTCGGTCCGCATCGCTTCCGTCGCCATCGTCATCGAGCTCATCGGCGTCCTCGTCGTCGGCGCCATCTCCTACGCGGCTCCGGACGCCTTCCCCGACAAGACGGTGTGGTCCCACTTCGGCCAGGGCTACGGCTACGTGCCGCTCGTCCTGCCCGTCCTCGGCCTGCTGTGGATCCGCCGCAACCGGGAGCGACGGCCGGCGTCGATAGGGTGACCGCCATGGATGACGCCTCGACCGAGCCGACCGAGCGGACCGAGCCGACTGATTGGACCGAGCCGACTGAGCGGACCGAGCCGACTGAGCGGAGCCTCCCCAGTGGCCCACTCACCGTCCGGCCGATCACTGCGGAGGAGGCGCAGGCGACCCTGGTCGAGCTCGGTGGCAGCTTCCTGCAGACGCCCGCGTGGGCACGAACCAAGCCCGACTGGGCCGCCGTCCACCTCGGCTGGTTCGACGCAGCGGGCGCCCGCGTCGGCGCCGGTCTCGTGCTCTCCCGCAAACGTCCTCGCCTGCGGCGCTCGTTCGCCTACCTCCCGGAAGGGCCGACCCTGCCGTGGGACGCGGTGGCGACGAATCCCGGCGCGTGGATCGACCCGCTCGTCGCCTGGGCGACGTCGGCGGGAGCGTTCGCCCTGCGGCTCGGCTTCCCCGTGGTGTCCCGCTCGTGGCAGCCAGACATCGTCA
>DASUQN010000255.1:0-4783 GCA_036280515.1 Intrasporangium sp.
CCCAGCCGTAGACGCGCCGCGCCACCCCGTCTATCCCGGGCACTGTCAGGAGTCGGCCGACCGGGCGCCACCCCGGGGCGCCCTGGCGCAGGGCCTCGGCGATGGCCCGGTGACCGGGGTGGACGGCGCCGTTCGTGTCGACGAACTGGGCCGCGTCAGTACAGTCGGCCTCGGTGAGCCCGTAGGCGCTAAGGTCGACCCGCTGCCACGGTTCGATCGCATATCGACCGGTCCGGTCGACCCAACGGCGGAGGAACTCCACGGACGAGGTGCAGAAGGCACAGTCGCCGTCGAAGATCAGCAGGGGCAGGCGGGTGGACACGGGACCAGTCAACCACCAGGACGGCGGACGCCTGAATCGCGTCGGCCTGCTCCTGCGGGGGTTGGTCATGGTCCTCGTGGTCGCTGGCGTCGTCACTGGGACGTGGCTGCGCAGCGACCAGGGATGGCCATTCGCGCCGATGAGCCAGTTCGCCTTCGCCGTCAGCCCATCGGACGGCGAGATCCATTCGCGCTATCTCGAGGCGACGACGGTCGACGGTGAGCGCGTGCGGGTGGACCTGTCCCGGGGCGCACTGGGTCTGGCCCGCGCCGAGATCGAGGGCCAGCTGTGGTCCTTCCGCCAGGAGCCCTCGCTGTTGCAGGCGATCGCCGTGCTCCACGCGAGACGGGCACCGGAGGCGCCCCGCTTCGCCGTGGTCGACCTCATGGACGACGTGCGTCTCGTCAGGGGCGGCGTGCCCGGGCCGCCCCGCACGGACGTCGTCGTCTCGTGGACCGTGGTCGACCCGGCCGATCCCGTGGAGCTGCCATGAGCGCTCCGGCTGGGTCACTGGCGACCGGACGGTTTCGCGGCTGGGCCTTCCCCCGGACGCCGCTGGCCCGCGTCGCCCGGGTCCGGGCGGCCATCTACGCCATCGTCATCCTCGACGTGCTCTTCCTCGTCACCGACCCGATCGACCACGGCGACGTCCCGGCGGCCCTCTATCGCGAGCTGCCGGTGCGTGCGCTGCTCCACCTGCCGCAACCCTCGCCCGCCTACGGCTGGGTTCTCCTGTTCGTCATCGTCGTCAGCGCGGCCGTCGCCGCCTCGGGACGGTTGCCGCGGCTCGCCGGCTGGGTGTGCGCCGTGGCCATGCTCGACTGGGTGAGCA
The DNA here is from genome assembly GCA_036280515.1 of Intrasporangium sp. Lineage (GTDB taxonomy): Bacteria > Actinomycetota > Actinomycetes > Actinomycetales > Dermatophilaceae > Intrasporangium. The sequence continues at coordinate 1,155 of DASUQN010000255.1, forward strand.
ACGGGATGTCCTACGGCAAGGTCGACCACGACCACTTCGCCCTCGTCGTCGCCCTCTTCGTGCTGCCGACGGTCGGCCGGGCCGAGTGGTTCGAGGGCCGGCGCACCGAGGCCGCCGGCTGGGCGCTCCGGATGATCCAGCTCGCTGTCGTCGCCACCTACTTCCTGTCCGCGATCGCCAAGATCCGCGAGGGCGGCTGGCTCTGGGGCAGCTCGGCAACGCTCATCTGGGCGCTGAGCCGCCGCGGCGACGTCCAGCCGGCACAGTGGCTCTCGACGCAGCCGGCGCTGACCTACGCCATGCAGTGGACGGTCTTTGTCGCGGAGCTCCTCTCGCCCATCATGCTGTGGCTGCGAGGCCGGGCGCTGCTCGCCGCGGTGGGCTTCTGGATCGTGTTCCACGCCTGCACCTACGTCCTGCTGACGATCCACTTCCTGCCGACCGCCATCTGCCTGCTCGCGTTCCTGCCGCTCGAGCGGATCGGCAGGCGCGGCGCGCCCGGGTCGACACCGGGAGCAGGCGGAGTGGAGCCCGGCGAGCCGGCGTCAGCGGGGCAGCGCTCGCGCAGGCGCGTAGGCGCGCGGCTCAGGATCCAGTCGTAGGCTGCGGAACCTGGTCCCACCCACGGCGGATCGCCGCCTCGAGCGCCGCCAGCGGATAAGGGAGCCGATGATCCGGCTCGGAAACGGCCGACTCAAGCGTCCATCCCTCGGCATGTCGTTCGCGGATGACGCGGGCGACGAGCTCGATGTCGTCACGCTGCCGCTCCACGAAGGCGGCGCCCACCGGCGTGCCGTGGCCAGGCACGACGAGGCTCTCGGGACCGAGCCAGTTGAGGTGCGAGGTCAGGGTGTCGGACCACTCGAGCGGCCAGCAGTCCCCGCCGAAGGACGGGTCGGCGGACTCCTCGACGAGGTCACCGAGGAACATCGCGTCGGCATCGGCGATGTGCACGCAGATGTCACCGTCGGTGTGACCGCGGCCCGCCCAGGTGAGCGCCACGGCGCGGTCGCCGAGGTCGATCGTCGCGCTGTGCTCGAAGGTGCAGTCGGGGCCGCGGACCTCGGTGGCCAGGACCTCGACCACGTCGCGGGAGGTGTAGCCCAGCTCGGGCCCGTCGTCCGGGTCCGCGCGGAACAGCGCCTTGATCCGTTCGACGTCGGCCTCGAGGCCGCGGCCCACGTTGGCGTGGGCGTGAACCGTGGCGGCGGTGAACGCCGTGTTCCCGAAGACGTGGTCGAAGTGGATGTGCGTGTTGACGACGTGGCTCACGGTGACGTCTCGGCCCAGCCGCCGGATGTCGTCGAGCACCTCGAAGCCCTGCAGGCTGCTGGCCCGCGTGTCGACGACCACGGCCCCGTCGCGACCGAGCACGAGGCCAACGTTGACGTCCCACTGCGGGTAGCGAGCGACGAAGACCCGGTCCGCCACCTCGTGGAAACCCGTCCTCACCATCGCGACCACCTCACGCCGTCCCGCCCTCGTACTGGTGCGGAGCCACGCTATCGGGCTGCTCGCGCTGCGCACCACCTGTCCGTTTCGTCTACCTTGGTGTGTCATGCGCGCGGAGAGGAGAGCCAGGGCACGGGCCGCCAGACGGCGCCGCAACGTGGCCGTCGCCGTCCCCGTCGCCGTGGTCACGCTCATCCTGGCGGTGGTCGTGTGGTGGCCAGAGGGGAGTCGCGGGCGCGAGCAACCGCTCTCGTCGGGCTTGACCCCCACGAGTGTCGGCGCGGAGTGGACGCAGCCGGCCGTCGGCGACTGGCGAACGGGCGGCAGCCAGACCACACCTCCGATCTCGACGACGACCAGCCGCACCACAGCGGTCACCGCACCGTCGACGACCGGGCGGCAAGCTCCCACGTCGCAGACGACAACGACGTCCTCGGCGCCCGGGCCCACGTCGACCGCCACGCAGGTGCAGCCGACGGAGCCCACTGGTCCGTCCAGCAAGCCACCGAACACGAACAAGCCGACCAAGACCCCGAACCCGAACAAGCCGACCAAGACCCCGTAGCCCCGACGACCTGACCCCGGGCCGTGGCACTCTGAGCGTCATGGACTGCACGTTCTGTGCGATCGCCGCGGGCACGGTCCCGGCTGACATCGTCCTCGACGAGTCCGACTTCGTCGCGTTCCTCGACCGACGGCCGGTCTTCAAGGGTCACGTCCTCCTCGTGCCGCGGACCCATGTGCACACGTTGCTCGACCTTCCCGCGGGTCTCAGCGCCGGCCTGACCGACACCGCTCGACGGTTGGCTGCCGCGGCGGTGGCTGGGCTCGGTGCGCAGGGCACGTTCGTCGCGGTGAACAACGTGGTGAGCCAGTCGGTCCCGCACCTGCACGTGCACGTCGTGCCGAGGACCAAGGGTGACGGCCTCCGAGGCTTCTTCTGGCCCCGCACCAAGTACGCGAGCGAGGAGGAATCCGCGTCGTATGCCGCTCGGCTCGCTGGCGCTCTCCAGTGACCATCGTCGTGTGCACCTGATGGTCCGTCCCATCGTCAACCGGGTGCTCAGCACGCTCGGGGGCTGGGGCTACGACGGCTCGTTCGAGGCACGACGCCGGCTCGCCGAGACGCTGCCGTTCGTGGCGTTCCGGCCGGCCGGGTAGCCAGACGTTTGCACTCGCACCCCGAGAGTGCCAATAATGGCGTTAGCACTCTCCCTGGGGGAGTGACAGAAATGGGCCGCATGCCGAGGGGCGGTGGCTCACAGCGACGTGAGCTGTGAGCGTCGTCTCGTCCGTCGCGGGCGGGGTGCGGGCCGTCAACCAACGTTTCGTGTGGGAGGAACCACCCGAATGGCCAAGACCATTGCGTTTGACGAAGAGGCGCGTCGCGGCCTCGAGCGCGGCATGAACATTCTTGCCGACGCCGTCCGCGTCACGCTCGGCCCGAAGGGCCGCAACGTCGTCCTCGAGAAGAAGTGGGGCGCACCCACCATCACCAACGACGGCGTCTCGATCGCGAAGGAGATCGAGCTGGAGGAGCCGTACGAGAAGATCGGCGCTGAGCTCGTCAAGGAAGTTGCCAAGAAGACCGACGACGTCGCCGGTGACGGCACGACGACGGCGACCGTGCTCGCCCAGGCCATGGTGAAGGAGGGCCTGCGCAACGTTGCCGCCGGCGCCAACCCGATGGCCCTCAAGCGTGGCATCGAGAAGGCCGTCGAGGCTGTCGTCGAGGCGCTGCTCGACTCCGCCAAGGAGATCGAGACCAAGGAGGAGATCGCCTCCACCGCCTCCATCTCCGCGGCTGACGAGGAGATCGGTGCCCTCATCGCCGAGGCGATGGACAAGGTCGGCAAGGAAGGCGTCATCACCGTCGAGGACTCCAACACCATGGGCCTCGAGCTGGAGATGACCGAGGGTATGCGCTTCGACAAGGGCTACATCTCGGCGTACTTCGTCACCGACACCGAGCGCATGGAGACCGTCCTCGACGACGCCTACGTCCTCGTGGCCAACTCCAAGATCAGCGCGGTCAAGGACCTGCTGCCCGTCCTCGAGAAGGTCATGCAGTCCGGCAAGCCGCTGCTCATCATCGCCGAGGACGTCGAGGGTGAGGCCCTCGCGACGCTCGTCGTCAACAAGATCCGTGGCACGTTCAAGTCCGTCGCCGTCAAGGC
>DASUQN010000256.1:0-5064 GCA_036280515.1 Intrasporangium sp.
CTCGATGAGCGGCACGATGCCCTCGTTGACGTCGAGCTCGGCCATCCGCTCGGGTGTGTCGGCGAGGTTGCGCAGGACCGGCGCGAGCCACTTCTTGAGGAAGTTGCCACCGACGTAGTCGCCGCAGTGGTTGATCGGTCCCTTCGCCTGTGGGCTGGTCCCCGTGAAGTCGATCAGCAGCTTCGGACCACCGTCGACTGGGTCACGGCTTGTCTTGGTGAGCGTGATTCGCTGCGTGTGCAGCTTCGGCTCGTCGACGCCGTCGTGCTCGGCGTAGTCCTCCCAGACGTAGGTCCCGTCGGGGATCTTCGAGAGGATCTCACGTCGGTAGGTCTCCGTGGTCTTGTCGAGGATCGCGTCGAACGCTGCCTCGACGGTGTCGCGCCCGTAGCGCTCGAAGAGCTCGGACAGACGCCGCGCCCCCATGAGGCAGGCAGAGCACTCGGCGTCGAGGTCGGCGGCGAGGGAGTCGGGCATCCGGCTGTTGCGGGTCATGATGCGCAAGGCCGACTTGTTCGGAACTCCCTTGTCCCACAGTTTGATCGGTGGTACGGAGAGGCCTTCTTCGTAAACGCTCCGGGCGTCGCTCGGCATGGATCCGGGAACGGCCCCGCCGATGTCGTCGTGGTGGCCGAACGCCTGGACGAACGCCACGACCTCGCCGCCGTTGAACACCGGCACGGTGACGCAGAGGTCGGGCAGGTGGCCGATGCCTCCCTCCGACTCGTAGACGTCGTTGTGGAAGAAGACGTCCCCCTCGTTCATCTCCTCGAGCGGGAAGTCGCGGACGATCGGGTGGACGAGCGCGGAGTACGAGCGCCCGGTCAGCTTGCGCAGCTGGCGGTCGTGGATCCCGGCGCGGAAGTCGTGAGCGTCGCGGATCATGGGGGAGCGGGACGTCCGCGAGATCGCCGTCTCGACCTCCATCTCGACGCTCGCCAAGGTGCCCTCGACGATCTCGATGATGATCGGGTCGACCGTGGTGCCCTCCGGCGTCAGCCGGTTGCCGTGCTCGTACGACGTGGGCAGGCCTGCTGGGTTCTCCTGTGGCTCAGTCGAGCCATGCCGTATGCCGCTGAGCTGGCTTCCGCTCGAAGCGGCGCGGTCCGCGGGGGCGAGCTTGACGTGGGCGGTCTGGCAGGACAGGCACATGTCAGGCCTCCTGGGTGGTGGTCATGGCGGATGTGCTGGCCGACTTGGTGATGACGAGGTTGCCGAGGTCGTCGACGCGAAGCACGAAGCCGGGATGGAGGGGGACCGTCGCGCCGAACTCCTCGACGATGGCCGGTCCCTCGATCGTGTCCCCGGCACGCAGGTCGGGTCGCCACCACACGCCCGTGTCGACGTACCCGTCGGTGGCCTCGAAGCAGACCGGGCGTCGGCTCCGGAGTGCGCGGTCCTCGAGGGCCGCGGGATCAGCTGAGGCCGAGGGGAGTTCCTGCAGCTCTGGCCGCGTGATCGGGCCGATCCCGGTGACCCGGAGGTTGACCCACTCGACCTGCTGCGTCGGGTCGTCGCGGAAGTCGTAGCCGTAGAGGGCGCGGTGCGCGTCGTGGAAGCGGGAGGCCACGTCAGCGGCATACGCCTCGTCGATGCTTGCCGAGGAGGCCGGCACGCGGACCTCGTACGCCTGGCCGAAGTACCGCAGGTCGACGGTGCGAGTGTAGCGGTGAGCGTCCCGCGGAAATCCCTCCGCGTCGAGCGCCTTGGCGGCGCGGTCGGTCAGCTCGTCGAAGGTCTTCTGGACCGCGGCGTGGTCGAGGGCGGCATGGCGCGCTACGGCGGTCTGGACGTAGTCGTTCTTGACGTCGACGGTGAGCAGGCCGAAGGCCGAGACGTTGCCCGGGTTCTGGGGGACGACGACGCCGGCGAGTCCGAGGATGTCGACGAGGCGGCAGGCGAGGAGCGAGCCGGAGCCGCCGAAGGTCGTGAGCATGAAGTCGCGGACGTCGAGGCCGCGCTTGACCGACACCTGGCGAAGGGCGTTGGCCTGGTTCCAGGCGGAGATCTCGAGGATGCCGGTGGCGCAGCGCTCGAAGGCGAGGCCGAGCCGCTCGGCCAGCGCCTCGATGCCCGAGCGTGCGGCGTTGACGTCGAGGGGTATCTCGCCACCGAGCAGGTGCGGAGGGATCCGGCCGAGGACGACGTGGGCGTCGGTGATCGTCGGCTCGGTGCCACCCTTGGCATAGCAGAGGGGGCCCGGGTCTGCTCCTGCCGACTGCGGCCCGACCTTGAGGGTGCCCTCGGGAGAGATCCAGGCGATCGAGCCGCCACCGGCGCCCACCGTGACGACGTCGATCATCGGGATCTTGCTCGGGTAGGCGCCGACCGTTCCCTCGGTCGTCAGGGTCGGCTCGCCGTCGAGGACGACGGAGACGTCGGTCGAGGTTCCGCCGCCGTCGCACGTGAGGACCCTGGGGAACCCGGCCCTGTTCGCGATGAGGCCGGCACCGAGAGCGCCCGCGGCCGGACCGGACAGGACCGTGGTGATGGGCTGGTGGACGACCTCGTCGGCCGACAGCACGCCGCCATTGCTCTTCATCACATAGAACGGCATCGCACGGGGGCTCACGGCCGTGGACGGCCTGCGCCCCCGTGTACCCCCGAGGTCTTCGTGGGGTGCCGTCGTGAGGAAGTCGTCGAGGCGCTGGTGGATGTTGGCGACGTAGCCGGCGACGTTCGGTTTGACGGCCGCGTCGACCAAGGTCGTCATCGAGCGCTCGTACTCGCGGTACTCGCGGAGCACCTCCGAGCTGATCGACACCACGGCCTCGGGGTGCTCGCGGCGGAGGATCTCGCGCATGGCCAGCTCGTGGCTGTCATCCGCGTAGGAGTGCAGGAAACAGACGCCGATCGTCGTGATCCCGCGGTCGCGGAACCACCGGGCCACCTCGACGGCTCCGGACTCGTCGAAGGGCCGGACCTCGTTGCCCTCGAAGTCGAGGCGACCACCGACCGTCTTGACGAAGTCGGCGGGCACGATGCGGGGCGGCTTCACCCAGAAGTACGAGTTGCCGTACCCGTCCGGGACGGCCTGCCGGGCGATCTCGAGGATGAACTCGTAGCCCTCGGTGGTGATGAAGCCGAGCCGCTCGACCTTGCCCTCGAGCAGCTTGTTGGTCGCCACTGTCGTTCCGTGCGAGACGGCGGTGATGTCCTCGCCCGTCGCGTCCAGGAGGTCCAGGACCTTGCGGACGCCGGTGATGAAGCCGTCGGCTGGGTTGCTCGGCGTCGATGGTGTCTTGGTGGTGACGAGCTCGCCCGTCTGCTCGTCCAGGGCGACGACGTCGGTGAACGTCCCGCCCGTGTCGATGCCGATCCTGATCCGTCGTGGAGTCATGGGAAGGATTCAACAGTCGTGACGAGGCTGATGCCTTGGCACAAACTGCCAATGGAGGGTGGGAATCGGACCAGACATCGCCAGTCGATCGACTCCCCCGCTGAGGATGAAGCGGGACTGGGTCGCCGTGGCGGATGATCGACATGTCAGCAACGCCACATGACAGGAGGGGCGTCGTGCCCGGCACACCTTCCGACAGCCCCGCGCTGGACGATCGACCTCTCCCGCGGGCTCCTGAGCCGACGTCGAACTCGGACCCGGTCGAGTGGATGGATGCTGCACTGGCTCTGGCGGTACTGGCCGTCGCGGCTTCACGGCGCGCTGCGGGCCGGGCAACCTTCGTGCTGCGGCCCATCAGCGCCATCCCGCGCGCGCCCTTCAGGCTCGGCCGCCGGCTGCTGGGGGACCGTCGCGTCAGCGAGCTCAAGGCGCGAGGGAGGTCGGAGCGCCAGCAGGCCACGACAGCACTGTCGCGGCTGATCGACGACCTCCTGCCCCGTGTGGTCGAGGCCGTGCTGGCTCGCGTGGACGCAACCGACCTGGTGCTGAGGCACGTCGACCTCGACACTCTCGTCCAGCATGTCGAGATCGACACGATCGTCGCTCGGGCCGACCTGCAGGCAGTGATCGACCGGGTGGACGTGGACGCGATCGTTGCGAAGGCCGACCTGGACGCGGTGCTCGAGCGGGTCGACGTGGACGCGATCATGGCGCGCGCGGATCTGCAGGCAGTGATCGACCGGGTCGACGTGGACGCGATCGTCGCGAAGGCGGACCTGCAGGCGGTACTCGACCGGGTGGACGTCGACCAGGTCATGTCCCGTGCGGATCTGGACGCCGTGATCGCAAGGATCGATCTCATCCGCCTGGCTGAGTACGTCGTCGAGGGCATCGACCTGCCCGGGATCATCCGCAGCTCGACCGGCTCGATGGCATCGGAGGGTCTGCTGGAGGTGCGGCGCCAAGGGATTCGTGCGGACGAGCGAGTGGCCCACGCGGTCGACCGGCTGCTGCGCCGCTCCGATCGGACGCCCAATTCCGCCGTCGAGACCGACACGGTGACATCGCCGGCAGCCACAGACGGCCAGGCCTCGGCCCCCACGGTCGGCCATGGCTACGTGCACTGAGAGGGCGGGCTGATGGAACAGCCCCCGGAGCCCGGGCATGGCACGCTCGCGCGCATCGTCGTCCCCGCGAGCGCCCGGTCAATGCAGGGTCACCGCGCGGGCATCGTCACGCGCCTCCTCGCCGGCGCGGTTGACACGGTGGTCGCCGTCGTAGGTGTCGGCCTGGGATACCTCACGGTGCTGGCCGTGAGGTACGTCATCAGCCCTCGCGACTTCCGGGTCCTCGAGCCCGGCTTCGGCCTTCTCCTGGTGTGCTTCCTCTGGTTGCTCACCGCCTATCTCACTCTGGCCTGGGCCACCACCGGGCGTAGCTATGGTGCCCGGCTCCTGGGCCTACGCGTGGTGGACCATCGCGGACGACGACTCGGTCCCGGCGTCGCCCTGCTGCGGGCGCTGCTCTGCGTCTTCGTGCCCATCGTGGTGTTCTGGGTCGTGGTCAGCCGTGAGAACCGCTCTGCCGCCGACGTGTTGCTCCGCACGTCGGTCGTCTACGACTGGGCTGCGACGGCGCACACCCCACAGGGCATTCCTGAGAGCGGCCCCGGAAGTGGTACTTCGGGTGGGACAGTGGGCTCGTGAACCCTGACGTGACCGCCC
>DASUQN010000257.1:0-2168 GCA_036280515.1 Intrasporangium sp.
GATGTCGCGCAGCTCGAACATCATCTGGTACGTGAGCGTGCCCGACTTCGAGACCAGGCCGATCGGTCCCTTGCCGGTGATGTTGGCGGGCGTGATGCCCACGAGCGACTCGTCCGGCGTGATGATGCCCGGGCAGTTGGGGCCGAGGATGCGGGTCTTGTTGCCCTTGGCCGACGCGTACGCCCACGCCTCGGCCGAGTCGCCGACGGGGACGCCCTCGGTGATGACGACCAGCAGCGGGATCTCGGCGTCGATGGCCTCGATGATGGCGTCCTTGGAGAAGGCCGGCGGCACGAAGGCGATCGACACGTCGGCGCCGGTCTCCTTCATGGCCTCGGCCACCGAGCCGAACACCGGCAGCTCGACGCTGCCGCCGTCCTTGTCCTTGTGCAGCACCGTGGTGCCGGCCTTGCGTGCGTTCACGCCGCCGACGACATTGGTGCCGGCCTTGAGCATGAGCGCGGTGTGCTTGGTGCCCTCGCCACCGGTGATGCCCTGGACGATGACCTTGGAGTCCTTGTCAAGAAAGATCGACATGTCTGTTGTTCCTTATGTGGGTCGCTGAGCTTGTCGAAGCGGCGGTCAGGCGTTGGCGAGCTCGGCGGCCTTGTCGGCGCCCTCGTCCATCGTGGCGGCCAGGGTCACCAGCGGGTGGTTGGCATCCTGGAGGATCTTGCGGCCCTCCTCGACGCGGTTGCCGTCCAGGCGCACCACGAGGGGCTTCGACGCGGTGGCGCCGAGCTCCGCGAGCGCACCGACGATGCCCTTGGCGACGGCGTCGCACGCCGTGATGCCGCCGAAGACGTTCACGAACACCGACTTGACCTGCGGGTCGCCGAGGATGACGTCCAGGCCCGCGGCCATGACCTCGGCCGAGGCGCCGCCGCCGATGTCGAGGAAGTTGGCGGGCTTGACCCCGCCGTGGTTCTCACCGGCGTACGCGACCACGTCGAGGGTCGACATGACCAGGCCCGCGCCGTTGCCGATGATGCCGACCTCGCCGTCGAGCTTGACGTAGTTGAGGTCGTTCTCCTTGGCCTTGGCCTCCAGCGGGTCGGCGGCGGCCTTGTCCTCGAGGAGCGCGTGCGCGGCGTGACGGAACTCGGCGTTGTCGTCGAGCGTCACCTTGCCGTCGAGGGCGATGACCTCGCCGTCCTCCGACAGGATGAGCGGGTTGACCTCGACGAGGGTGGCGTCCTCGCCCTTGTAGACGTTGTAGAGCTTGACGAAGACGTCGCTCACCTTGTCGACGAGGCCCGCGTCGAAGCCGGCGGCCTCGGCGATCTCGACGGCCTTGGCCTTGTCGATGCCCGTGCCCGGGTTGACGTCGATGCGGGCGAGCGCCTCGGGCTTCTCGACCGCGAGCTGCTCGATCTCCATGCCGCCCTCGACGGACGCGAGCGACAGGTAGGAGCGGTTGGCGCGGTCCAGCAGCACCGAGAAGTAGTACTCCTCGGCGATGCGGGCGCCCGCGGCGACCATGACCCGCTTGACGACGTGGCCCTTGATGTCGAGGCCGAGGATGGCCTTGGCCGCCTCGTAGGCCTCGTCGGGGCTCTTGGCGACCTTGACGCCGCCCGCCTTCCCGCGGCCGCCCGTCTTGACCTGGGCCTTCACGACGACGACGCCGCCGCCGAGCTTCTCGGCCGCTGCCTTCGCCTCCTCGGGGGTGTCGGCGACGATGCCCGGGAGCACCGGCACCTCGTACTTCTCGAAAAGGTCTCGTGCCTGGTACTCGTACAGATCCACAGTGATTCCTTCGCTGGGGCGAACGGGCGGGATGACGCGGGGAAAGCGTCTTGATGTCGAGATATCGACCAGTGCCCCAGCCTACTACCGGTCGTCGTCCGGTTCTGACCGCAGCGACGCGCCGGGCGGTTCCTCGACCTCCTCGCCCGGCACCCGCGGCAGTCCGGACAGGTCGTGCAGCGCAGGGCCCTCCAGGCGGCGCCCTTCCGCGGTGAACCGGGACGCGTGCAGCGGACAGTCCCACGTGCACTCTGCGTCGTTCCACCGCAGGACGCCGCCCATGTGGGTGCAGACGGCGCTCACCGCCCTGGTGCGCCCGTCGACCGTCGAGATGCCGACAGGCTGTCCTGCACGGCTCGCGACGACGCCGCACCCCTCGGCGGGGCGACGCACCGGCGTGGGAACGCTCTGGGCGCCGA
>DASUQN010000258.1:0-5190 GCA_036280515.1 Intrasporangium sp.
CGACACCGAGGGTGGCCGACCTCACCGCATCCTCTTTGCCACTGCGACCGACTTCAACTTCACCACGGACACCATCCGGGAGTATGCCGACCGCCCGGACGTCGAGGTGCGCAAGGTCGACGTGCGAAGGCTGCAGAAGGGGCCCTGGCGGCCCGATCCGGCTGAGCTGACCCGGAACCGGCTGCGACACTCCGCTGGCATCCCCATGGAGGTGCCGATCCAGGTCCGCGAGCCCTTCGACTGGGCCGACACCATCTTCGTCGAGTGGGGCCACCGCGCGATGGCCTGGATCTCGATGCTGCCGGACGTGCGTGCCCGCGTCGTCGTCAGACTGCACAGCTATGAGGCGCTCACCCAGTTCCCGCTCATCACCGACTGGTCCGGAATCGACGACCTGATCTTCGTCTCAGGTCACATCCGCGCGCTGGTGGAGCACGCCATACCTGAGGTCCTTTCAGGCCCGCGCATCCACACCATCGGCAACCGCAACGTCATGGACAGCTACAACCTGCCCAAACGGTTGGCAGCATCCCGGACGCTGGGGTTGATCGGATGGGGCCAGGTGGTCAAGGACGCTCAGTGGGCGCTCGACGTCCTGGAAGAGCTGCGTCGCGACGACCCGACGTGGAGACTGCGAATGATCGGCAACGGCTTTGCCGACGACTCGAAGCTGACGAAGGCGGCCGCGCAGTACAAGGCACGGCTCGAAGAGCGCATCGAAGGCCTCGGAGACGCCGTCATTCGTCCGGGTTTCACGAGGGACGTGCCTCATGCCCTGCGTCGCGTCGGTGTCATCCTGTCGACGAGCCAGCGCGAAGGCACCCATGAGAGCCTCATCCAGGGCGCAGCCAGTGGGGCGCTCCCGGTTGTCCGGAACTGGCCGGTGGTCGCCCGGTGGGGTGGCGCGCACACGATGTTCCCGGAATCGTGGATCGTCGAGACACCCCAAGAGGCCGCGGACCGGATCCGTGAGGCCGTGGCGACCGGTGACCTGTTGGCGGAGGGTGCCAAGGCGCGCGAGTGGGTTCTCGCGCACTACGACTGGAGCGTCATCGGGCCACGGCTCGAGAGCCTCCTCATGGACAAGAAGGAGGGGTCGACCCCGTGAGCACGAGACCACATCTGCTCTACCTTGCTTGGGGGTTTCCCCCGGCCGCGAAGTCGTGTGTCTACCGCAAGCTCGCCACGGCGAACTCCTTCGTCCGCGCCGGGTGGGACGTCACCGTCGTGACCCTCACCGAGGACGCGTGGATCCGTGAGCAGGGCCTGGACCGGTCGCTGCTTGACCTCGTCGACCCCCGCATCCGCGTGGTACGCCTGCCTCTCTCGCGGGAGGACATCGAGACCAACATCCGATGCTTCAGCGAGGACCGTGCGCTGCGGCCACGAGCCTGGCTCAAGAATCACTATGGCGAGAACGTCAACCACTTCCCCGAGGCCACCTTCGGCGGCTGGCGGGATGAGCTCGTGGCCTCGGTTCGCGGCATCTATGACGAGCGCCCGGCTGACCTGCTCCTCACGTCCGGGATGCCGTACACCTTCTTCGCGCCGGCGCTGGACCTCTACGATCGCAACGGGCTGCCGTACGTCCTCGACTATCGCGACGCGTGGGCGATCGACATCCTGCGCGATCGCCCGGCCTTCCGGCCCGACAGCCCAGCGGCCCGATTCGAGGCCCGGCTCATCGCGCACGCGACGGAGGCCTGGTTCGTCAACGGGGCGATCCGTGATGCCTACGCCGTGCTCTACCCCGACAGCGCCCAGCACTTCCACGTCGTACGCAACGGCAGTGACGTGGCCATCGGGACGGACAAGATCCCGATGCGGCAGCCGGGACCCGACGAGCCGCTGACCTTTGGCTACCTGGGAACCGTCTCGTTCTCTGCCACGCTGACCCGCGCCGTCTGCGAAGGGTGGCGAATCGCGAGAGAGGCCAACGACGTGCTGCGCAGATCCCGCTTGGAGTTCCGTGGCCACATGGGGGTCGGTGCGAACCGCGGGGCATCTTCGCAGGCGGCCACGATCGCCGAGTACGCCGAGTACGGAATCTCCTACGGAGGACCGGTCGCCAAGGCCGACACGGCAGCGGTCTACGAAGCTTGGGATGCCCTCTTGCTCATCCTGCCCGGGGGCCGGTACGTGACCTCGGGCAAGGTCTATGACTACGTGTCGACGGGCCTGCCCATCATGTCGGTGCACGAGTGGGAGCACGCCGCGGCCGAGATCATGTCCGACTACCCTCTGTGGGTCCGCAACGACGGCGTCGAGGCCGAGGATGTCGCAGAAGCGCTCCTCCAGACGGTGAAGGTGGTGCAGGGCGCAACGGTCGAGGACCGTCTCACCGCCCGGGGGCACGCCGAGCAGTACGAGCGGTATGCACAGTTGAGACCGGCAGTGGAGCGACTCACGACCCGGTTCGCCCCTGGCTTGAACCACATCGAACCGGTCGGCGACCGGGCGCCGAAGAGTGGAGAGGACATCCACCATGAGGCTCCAGCGCCGAGGCCGCACGCCGAGGGCGAGAGGGTTGTCCTTGCTCTCACGTCGCCACCATCTGAGGCCGTTCGCCGCTCCATCGGCTTGCTGAGGGACTCCGGCGCGCACGTCAAGCTCATCGGCCCAGACTCGGTTCTGGACAACCGTTTCCACGACCTGGCCGACGAGGTCATCCCGCTGCAAAGGGCAACGGCGTCGGTGAAGGTGGGTCCCTCTCGGGCGACCAAGTTCACGCCGAAGTGGGCTTCCATCGTCGCCCGGAACCTGGGCCGTCGGCACATCCTCCGCCGGTATCTCCGGTTGGTGGGTGGCTCGGCGGGTTGGTGGCTCTCAGCCCGCAGAACCCCGACCGTCATGACCGCGTTGAAGGACGCCACCGTCCTCGCCTCCCTGGACGACGGCGCGACCTACCTCATCTGGAACGCGTCACGCATGAACAGGCGGGCCCCCGCGCTCGCCGGCATCGGCGCGACGTTGGAGGAGCTCGGCCTGACTCGCGTCTGAGGACCGCGGCGAGCCGACTGACTCCTGGAGGGTCGCCAGTGTCAGTCGCGGCTGCGTTTGGTGCTGGAGAGGAAGCCAACCCCCCACGACCAGTGCATGACAGCGAGCACGAGCGGCACCCTGATCCTGGCCACCGGGCGCTCCCTCCTGCTGATCGCCAAGCCGCCCACGACGACCCCACCGACATAGGCACCCGGCACCAGGAGCGCAGGGGGCCAGGCCAGCCCCGCAACAAGCGCGACCGTCGTCGCCACCACCATCGTCGGGGCAGCGAGATAACGTGCGTTGATGGTGCCTGCATGTTGTCGCGCGACGACGCGACGCCACCGGCCGTAGTAGAAGTACTGCCGGGCCAGCCCTCGGACATTGCCCCGAGGACGGTAGGTGACCCGCAGCTCCGGCGTGAACCACACCTTGCCGCCAGTGCTGCGGATCCGGTGGTTCATCTCCCAGTCCTGGGCCCGGGAGTAGTGCGGGTCATAGCCCCCCACTCTCTCCAGCGCGGAGCGACGGAACACGCCCAGGTAGACCGTCTCGGCCTCACCAGCTCCACCGCCGACGTGAAAGCGGGCGTTGCCCACCCCGAGCCGGCTCTTCATCGCGCAGGCGACAGCCCGCTGGAACGGCGTGATCCCCTGCGCGTCCATGATCCCACCGACATTGTCCGCGCCGACCCGCGTGAGCTCGGTGACGGCGAGGCGGACGTAGGCGGACGGGATCTCGGCATGACCGTCGACGCGCGCGATGATCCCGTGGTGCGAGGCGGCTATCGCGGCGTTGAGGCCGTCCGGAGTCCTTCCAGAAGGGTTGTCGACGAGAACGATGCGGGGGTCCGTCGCCTGCAGCCTCCGAGCGATGAGCTCGGTGCCGTCGTGACTCGGTCCCAGGGCCACCACGACCTCGAGCTCGCCCGGGTAGTCCTGGCCGAGCACCATGGCCAGCCCCTCGGCGAGATGACCCGCCTCGTTGAGCACCGGGATCACGACGCTGACTGCCGGCCAGGTGTCGAGGCTGTCGTCGAGGCGATGGTCAAGGTGGTCGTCCGACGTGGCTTCCTGCTGGGTCACGGGTCAAGTATGGGGTATCCGACGGTGACCCTGGGCATCGGTCGATCCGGGCCCGCGGCTCGCGATAACGTCGTCAGGGTGAGGATCCTCAGCGTGGTCGGGGCCCGCCCCCAATTCATCAAGCTGGCTCCGATGGCCTCCGCGATGCAGGCGCGCGGGATCGACCACGTCATCGTGCACACCGGGCAGCACTACGACTACGACATGTCCGACGTCTTCTTCCGAGACCTCGATATCCCCTCCCCCGACGTGCACCTGGCCGTCGGCTCAAGCACCCATGGCCGTCAGACGGGCGCGATGCTGGCCAAGCTCGACGCAGTGCTGGAGCACTACGCGCCGGACTGGGTCGTGGTGTACGGGGACACGAACTCGACGACGGCGGGGTCCATTGCGGCAGTGAAGATGCACATCCCCTTGGCCCACCTCGAGTCGGGCCTCCGTTCCTACAACCGTGAGATGCCCGAGGAGCACAACCGGGTCATCGCCGACCACCTGGCAGACCTCTGCCTCGCACCGACCGATGTCGCGATGGGTCATCTCACCACCGAAGGCCTCGGCCCTCGCTCGGTGAAGGTCGGTGAGGTGATGACCGACGTCCTCTATCTCGTGCGCGACCGGGTCGCAGGCGCCGGACCCGCTGTGCCGCCGCAGCTGAACGGTCGACGGTTCCGCGTGGCCACGCTCCACCGAGCCGAGAACACCGACGACCCGGGACGGCTCAGCAGCATCGTCAAGGCCCTGTCCGATCTCGACACGCCGACCCTGCTCCTCGCCCACCCCAGACTGCGGGCACGCGCCGATGAGTTTGGCATCGAGCTGACGACCGGCAGCCTCGTCGCGGTCCACCCGCTTCCCTACCCTCAGCTCGTGCGGACCGTGATGGGGTCGGTCGGGGTCGTGACCGACTCGGGCGGCCTTCAGAAGGAGGCGTTCCTGCTCCGGGTGCCGTGCATCACGGTCCGCACCGAGACGGAGTGGACGGAGACTGTCGATCTTGGCTGGAACGTCCTCGTGCCTGACCCCGAAGGGCTTGCGGAAGCGATGGACCGTCCGGCTCCTCCGGAGACGGATGCGGCCCCCTACGGCGACGGCCACGCGGCCGGACGAGCCGTCGAGGCCATCG
>DASUQN010000259.1:0-4044 GCA_036280515.1 Intrasporangium sp.
CGAAGTGGCGCGGTGGCGATCGGAGGGCTTCGTCGGGAACGCCGAGCACGCTGTGGCCGTTTCCCAGACTGGAAGTCCACCTTTGGGGTAAGGAGACAAAAGTGACGTTCGGTGAGCAGATGAAGCACAAGGCCGACGAGGTCAACCTCCAGGGCAAGGCCAAGGACTTCGGCGACGCCGTCGTCGAGGTCCTCAAGGCCGCGCTCGGCCTGGCCGCCGGCTACGCGGCCGAGAACCGCGAGAAGGTCGACGGCGCCCTTGACAAGGCTGCCCGGACCATCGAGGAGAAGACCGGCGGCAAGCACGCCGACACCGTCACGAAGGTGCGCGCGCAGGTCGACAAGGGGATCGACAAGCTCGTCGAGCAGAAGCCCCAGCCGGCCACGCCGCCCGTGCCCGACGACACGTTCTCGGCCTTCGACGATGGCGCGCCCCCGGCGTCACCCTCACAGCCCCCGTCGTCCCCGTCGCAGTCCCCCGAGTAGTCGCCGGAGAAGTTCGACGGAGCCGCCCGGCGCGGCAGGCGGGTGCCCGGCAGTACCGGGCACCCGCCAAACTCCGCATATCGCTCTGGCCGAGAATAGGTTGGTGGCAGGCGAGGTGGGTACGAGTCCCGGGGTCGGGCACCCCTCCCGAGCCTGGGCGCTGAAGGCCCATCCACCTGAAGCGCTCGCGTATGATCCCTGCTGACGAAGGCCCCTGAGATGTCAAACGACGTGCACCTTCCGTCCGAAAGGCCACGGGTGCCCGTGATATGAACCGACTCCAGGAGGGATTCATCCTCGGCGACCGATATCGGCTCGAGAGCCGCATCGCATCCGGTGGCATGGCTGACGTCTGGGCCGGAAACGACGAGGTTCTCAAGCGCACGGTCGCGATCAAGATCATGCGGCCCGACTCCAAGCACGAGAAGCTCTTCGCCCTGCGCTTCCGCGACGAGGCCGTCCACTCCGCTGGCCTCAACCACAACAACATCGCCACGGTCTTCGACTACGGCGAGGACGACGGCCTCGCCTACCTCGTCATGGAGCTCGTCGCCGGCGAGCCGCTGTCGGCCATCCTCCGCGAGCGTGCACCGCTCCCCGCGGCCGAGGTGCGGTCCATCCTCGGGCAGGCCGCTCTCGCCCTGGCCGTCGCCCACGAGGCGCGGGTCATCCACCGCGACGTCAAGCCGGCCAACATTCTCGTGCGGCCGGACGGCGTCGTGAAGCTCACCGACTTCGGCATCGCGCGCGCCCTGGACGCGTCCGGGCACACCCAGCACGGCGAGATGCTCGGCACCCCGAACTACATCAGCCCGGAGCAGGCGATGGGCCAGCCCGCGACCGGGTCCAGCGACCTCTACGCGCTGGGCGTCGTCGGGCACGAGATGCTGTCCGGCAGCCGCCCCTTCGATCGCGGGACGCCCATCGCCACGGCTCTCAGCCACGTCAACGAGTCGCCGCCGCCGCTGCCCGACGACGTCCCTGACGACCTCGAGCAGGTCATTCAGGACTGCCTGCAGAAGAGCCCGGCCGACCGTCCACCCAACGCAGCCGCCGTGGCGATCCGGCTGGGCCTCGGCGACCAGGAGGTCGCGGGGCTGGCGCTCGGCCTCGCCCACGCGCTCGGGGGAGTGCCCGAGGAGGCGCCGGGGCCGAACCAGGTGCCGACGCAGGCCATGCCTTCGCCCGCCGATCGCTGACGTTCCTTCCTTCTCGATGCGCAGGCACCCGAGACCGACTCTGCCGTATGCCGCTGAGCCGGCTCAGCGGCACACGGCACCTCGTGTGGGTGGCTCGCGGGGTCTGACCCGCGCACGATCGGGAGGCGCCAAGCGTGACCACCCGCACGACGAGTGAGCGACCGCGCGTCGCGGTCCTTGAGCCGACGCCCGTGCTGACCATCGTGGTCGAGTCCTTTGCGAGGCGGTCAACCTGGACGTGGCCGCGTTGCCGATCGGGGACGCGGCCGTCCAGCCGAGGGCATCCGCAGACGCCGAAGGCTGGATCACTGCAAGATCACGGCTGGATCGGCTCGTCGGCGGGCCAGGCGAGCAGGGCCGCCCGGACGACGATGGCCTCCTCGGCGTCGGTGGCGTCGAGGCCGGACAGGTCCGCACAGCGCCGGAGCCGGTTGTCGACGCTGTTCGGATGCAGGTGCAGCAGCTGGGCAGTCCGCCTCCGGTCCCGCCCGGTATCGAGGTAGGTGCGCAGGGTCTGAAGCAGCTCCGGGCGACGGATCAACGGGGTGAGCAGCTGCGTGAAACGATCGCGTGCCGGACTGGGTCGCATCAGCTGGTAGTCCACGAGGACGTCGTCCAGGGAGTAGACCCCTGGAGGCCGGCGGGTTGCCCGCACCACGTCACACACCTCCCTCGCCAGCTTGGCCGCCTCGGGCACGTCCTGTGGGGTTGCCGACACCCACCCCGTGTAGATGGGCAGGTCGACCAGCGCCTGCACCTCCCGGTGTGACACGGACAACCAGACCCGGTCGTCCGTCGACGCCCAGTCGGGGCCGGCCGGGTGGGGCACGAAGGCGATCCACCCGGAGCGAGGTGACGCCCAGAGCACGGGCTCGTCGACGATTCTGGTCGCCTCGTGCCGGATGCGCCGAATCGCGCGGCGCACACCTCCGTCGTCGTCCGGGAGGTCCCGGTCCCCGAGCGAGAAGGCGGCGACGATGTAGGCGGCGGGCAGCCGGACGCCGGCGCGAAGGGCCGACTCATCGGTCGCGGTGCCGTCCAGCAGGTCCGCGACGAGCGTCTGGCGGGCCGCGAGCTCCTCGCCGAGGATCGACTGTCGCTCGCTCGTGTAACCGGTCGCCACGGCGAGGGCGACGATCCGCACGAGGTCGAACCCGAAGGACTGGACGGCGATGGCGGCTCCACCGTCGCCTGCACCCGCCAGCCTGGCGACCTCTTCCGTGACGGTGCCCGCGGCCAGGTGGAAGGCGGACATCACCTCCTCCATCGGGACGCCGCCAATGGCCCGCCGCTCCGCCGCGCTCCGGACCGGGGCGAGCATCTCCTGGGTGGGCAGCTCACGACGGCGGAACGCTTCGATGTAGTAGCCGAGGAACACCCGGGCCATGTCGATGACCTGACCCTCGGGCTCGGAGCGCGCCAACCTGGCGTAGCTCGGCAGGTCGGCGCGAAGCCGGCTCAGCATCGCCGCGGCCAGTTCGTCCCGGTGCTGCTCCAACGCCTCGGCGAGCGGCTTCCCACGGAGGGCAGGCGACGACTGGCGCCAAGACAGGGCCACCACCGGACTGTGATCCATCACAACCTCCCCGACGAAAGACTAGGCCAAGTCCCAGTACGCGGAGGCTACCCAAAGGAGGACCATGGGACGCATTCCACTTCGGACGGAGCGGCGATCGGCTGCGCCGAGACCACGTGGTGTCGAGATGACACGCCCAGCGGTGGTGGCCGCATCGAGGCGGGTCCCGTGGCCGACCTCCACCGGTCGCGGGCCCCCGGGGCCAGCGAGCGGTCCACTGTCCGCCCACTCCCGAGGAAGCCGGGCGCAATTCGAGGCGGAGCAGCTCCGTGCCGTTCCTGTCGGTCCGTTTCCCTAGCGGTCCGCCTCATCCACCAGGGCTCGGACGAACCGCGTGAGGGCCACGATGATCGCGACCACGCACCCGAAGATCCCAACCCCGATCACCCAGCGCGCGACCAGGTCCCACGGCACCGTGGTGGTGTCGAAGTCGAACGGGAACACCTGCCAGATCCGGACCAGTGAGGCGAGTCCCACCGACGTGGTCACCGCGTCGCCGAGTGCCCGCACCCATGGTGGGTCGAACACCGAGTACACGGCGTTGGCGGCCACCGCGGCAGCCATCGAGAGGTTCACCAGCAGGAGCACGTCGGTCGTGCTCTCGGTGAGGAAGGGCACCGCCTGCCAGCCCGGCGCCACGTTGACGAGGAAGAGCAGGACGAGGTTCACCGTGATGGCCACCGAGTAGCCGGCACGCCTCCCCGCGACGCCTGGGCCGGTGTCACTGACCTGGGTCGTCATGACGGCACCTGCTCCTGGTGTGGCGGGTCAGTCGGCGCACCGG
>DASUQN010000260.1:0-3842 GCA_036280515.1 Intrasporangium sp.
CGCCGAGCCGGGTGTGGAGGATCTCGACCCGATCGTCCGCAGACAGGAGTGCATCGAGGCGCGCCGCCGCGTCCTGCGACCAACCGAGCACCTCGTCGACGGTCTCGCCGTACTTGCGGGTGAGCACGGCCAGGGCCGCCCGCCGCTCCTGGACGTACTCGAGGCGCTGCGGGTCGAGCTCCACGTCCTCGAGGTAGCCGGTCAGCTCGGCCGCCAGGTCGGTCACGAGCGTGGCCACCTCGTCGAGTCGGGAGTCGAGAGCACCGAGCCGCTCGTCGTGGACGGCCGCGTGCGACAGCGCGGACCTGGCCGACCCGACCAGGTCACGGACGTTCGGAGCCGGCTCAGCGGCATACTCATCACCGCTGAGGTCGGCCAGCGCCCGGCCGGCCGCCAGTCTGAGGCTGTCGGCGTGCGCGAGGCGCTCGTCCTCGGCGCGGAGCGCGGAGTCCTCGCCGGGCTGCGGGTCGACCGCCTCGATCTCCTCGAGTGACGCCGTCAGCGAGTCGATGGTCCGAGCCCGCTCCCGGGACTCCCCGGCGAGGCGTTCATGCTCAGCACGCGCGGCCCGCCATTCGTCATGGAGACGCGCGACCCGGTCTCGCAGCGCGGACACCTCGGGACCCCCGAAGTCGTCGAGGACCTCACGGTGGGCCTCACCCTGCTTGAGCCGCCATTGGTCCGCCTGGCCGTGGACCGCGACGAGGTGGCGTCCCAGCTCGGCCAGCACCCCGACCGGTGCGGTGCGGCCGCCGACGTGAGCCCGCGATCGCCCAGACGCGGTGATGGTCCGCGCGATGACGAGCTCGCCGTCCTCGTGCTCGGCGCCGGCGTCGTCCGCGCGCTCGAGCGCCGGGTGCCCGATCGGCAGGCGGACGACGCCCTCGACGAGGGCCTGGTCCGCGCCGGTCCGGACCAGGCCGGAGTCAGCGCGCTCGCCGAGGAGCAGGCCCAGGCCGGACACGACCATGGTCTTGCCGGCACCCGTCTCGCCGGTCAGCACGTTGAGACCAGGGCTCAGGTCGAGGACGGCATCGTGGATGACGCCAACCCCGCGAATCCTCATCTGGCTGAACACGGGACCACCTTAGGGCCGAGGACCCTCCGCACCGCGTGTGCCGTCCACGTCGTCCGCGCGTGTCTGCTCCAACGGGTCCGTTGCAGATGCGGGCCGAGAGGCCGGGCCCGGCGTGGGAGTGGTCCCACTCGGGTGGCTGCGGATCCAGCGGTCCGACCGCGGCAGGGCGCCGACCGCGGACCTGGCCCGGCTCCCGTCACCGCGCCAACCTCGCACCGGAAGATTGAACTTCGCCACGAGCCGGTCGGTGAACGGCGCCGTCGTCAGGCGCGCCAGCCGCACCGGACGAACCCCGCGGCGCACCTCGACTCGCGCCCCTGGTGGCAGGTCGATGTGACGACGTCCGTCACACCACATGATGCCGATGACCTCGGCACCGGTCCGCAGCTCGACCGCCACGTGTGAGTCCGGTCCGAGGACGAGCGGGCGGGCGAAGAGCGCGTGGGCGGAGTTGGGGACCAGCAGCATCGCCTCCACCTGCGGCCAGACGACCGGGCCACCAGCGGAGAAGGCATAGGCGGTGGACCCGGTGGGCGTCGAGACGATGAGGCCGTCGCCGCCCCAGCTCGACAGGGGCCGGCCGTCCACCTCGATGGTCAGCTCGATCATGCGCTCCCGGGCGGCCTTCTCGACGCTCACCTCGTTGAGGGCCCAGCTGCTCGCCACGATCTCGCCGTCGAACTTCGCGTCGACGTGGAGCGTCATCCGCTCGTCCACGGTGTACTGGCGGTTGGCGATGTGCTCGACCGTCGCGTCGAGGTCGTCACGCTCCGCCTCGGCGAGGAAGCCGACGTGTCCGAGGTTGACTCCGAGAAGTGGGATGTCCACACTCCGCGCGAACTCCGCGCCGCGCAGGATCGTCCCGTCCCCCCCGAGGACGACGACGAGGTCACACCCCTCCGCGACCGTCTCTTCCGCGACCATCTCCTTGGTGGCGATGTGAACCCGGTTGCTGTGCTTGAGGTCGAGCACCTTTGCCTCGTCCGCCTGCAGCGACACCTCGATCCCGAGATGGGTGAGGCGATCGATGACGCCCTTGGCGACGGTGAGCGCCTCGGGCCGGCGGGGATGCGCCACGAGTAGGATGCGGCGGTTCACGAGTCCTCCTCCTGGCGGCCGATCGAGTCCAGCATGTCATCCGCCGACAGGCCATCGGGGGTGAGGCCGCGTGGGGCGAGCCACAGGAGGAACTCGACATTGCCCTCCCCGCCCCGAATCGGGCTGGGGGCCGCCGCACGCACGTCGAGGCCCAGTCGCGTGGCCGTCTCGTGGATGGTGCGGAGAACGCGATGCCGCTCGTGGCGCGAGGTGACGACGCCGCTGCGACCCAACCGCTCGCGGCCGACCTCGAACTGGGGTTTGACCAGTACGACGAGGTCGCCGCCGTCGGTGACCAGGGGCCGGATCGCCTGGAGCGCCACGGTGAGCGAGATGAAGCTGAGGTCGCACACGACGAGGTCGAACGGCCCGCCGAGGGACCCGGCGTCGACATCGCGGATGTTGGTGCCCTGCAGGTCGATGACCCGCGGATCGCGGGCCAGCCGGACGGCCAGCTGACCGTGACCGACGTCGAGTGCCGTCACCTGGCTGGCTCCGTGTTCGAGCAGGACCTGGGTGAAGCCTCCGGTGCTCGCACCGACGTCGAGACAGCGACGGCCTGCGACGTCCATCGGCCAGAGCTCCAGAGCCCGCAACAGCTTGAGTGCCGCTCGACCCACCCAGCGGTCGACCTCGCGGGTCAGCGTGATGACCGCCGCATCCGATATCTGGTGACTGGGCTTGCCCACGACCTCGTCGTCGACCAGAACGACGCCATCGCGGATGAGCTCACCGGCCTGGCCCCGCGATCGGGCGAGGCCGCGGGCCACCAGTGCAGCGTCGAGGCGGCTGCGGGTCACGCGCCACCGAGGTCGTTGAGGCGAGACTGGAGGGCGGCGAGGGCGCGCTCACCCGCCTCGACCCGCTCGGCGAGCGGGGCGTCCTGGGCCGAGGCCAGGTCGGTCAGGACTGCGTCGATGGCGCCGTCACCGGTCGCCGGTGGCTCCAGGGTTGCTCCGGCAGCGTCGGCGGGCAGGGAGGCAGCCTGCTCGGCCTCCCGACCCTCGAACTCGGTGCTCATCCTGCCTCCCTGCTGTGCTCGCCCGGCCAGCGAGGTGGCAGCGATCTGCTCCGCTGCCACGTCCACCAGCCACCGTAGCGGTTACGACGATCCCGACAGGTCCAGGAGCTCGTCGAGCTCGCCGGCCAGCCGCTCGAGCTCACGCGACCCGACTCTCCCGCCCTCGAGGGCATCGAGCAGTGCCGCGAGCCCGGCTCGCACGAGCTCGACCGGGCGCGCGCCACCGGGGACGACGTCCAGGCCGCCAGCGGACAGCGCAACGCGGCCGCCGGCACACGTCCACCCATCAGCGTCGGGGCACACAGCGGCATACGGCTGCTCGAGCTCGCTCAACGTGCCGAGCAACCAGGTCGGCACGCTGTCCTCGTGGCGACGGAGGAGCTCGCTGGGTCGGTGCACGCCGGTGAGCAGCCACGCGGAGTCAAGGCCGGCGGCCACGGCGCCGGCGATGTCGGTGTCGAGTCGATCGCCCACCGCCAGGGTCGCCTCCGGACGGGTGCCGAGCCGCTCCACGGCCGCCCGGTAGAGGGGCGCGTGAGGCTTGCCAACCACCGTGGGCTCGCGGCCGACGGTGGCCGCGAGCAGGGCGACGTACGCCCCGTTGCCGGGCGCGAGCCCCCACTCGAGGGGCAGTGTCGAGTCCGC
>DASUQN010000261.1:0-6456 GCA_036280515.1 Intrasporangium sp.
ACGTCGTCGGCGTCGCCGAGTCAGGTGTCGCCGGACCCGCCGACGTCGTCGACTACGTCCGAGCCGGTGCGCGAGCCGTGCTCGTCGGAGAGGCCCTCGTGACCGGAGGCGCCCCGTCCGACGCCGTGCGGCAGTTCATCGAGGCCGCCGGCGACGCGTCCAACGAGGAGTGACGATGTCCCAGACTGCGTCCGTCGGGCGCTTCGGCGCGTTCGGGGGGCGCTACGTCCCCGAGGCCCTCATTCCTGCCCTCGAGCAGCTCGAGGAGGTCTGGCGCAAGGCGGCTGTCGACCCGGCGTTCGTCGGCGAGCTCGAGCGGTTGCACCAGACCTACACCGGACGGCCCAGCATCATCACCGAGGTGCCCCGGTTTGCCGAGCACTGTGGTGGCGCGCGGATCATCCTCAAGCGCGAGGACCTCAACCACACCGGCTCGCACAAGATCAACAATGTCCTCGGCCAGGCGCTGCTGACCAAGCGCATGGGCAAGGTGCGGGTCATCGCAGAGACGGGGGCCGGGCAGCACGGGGTGGCCACGGCGACGGCTGCCGCCCTGTTGGGGCTCGAGTGCGTCGTCTACATGGGCAAGAAGGACACCGAGCGCCAAGCCCTCAACGTCGCACGGATGCGCCTGCTCGGTGCCCAGGTCGTGCCCGTCGAGCATGGCAGCCAGACCCTCAAGGACGCCGTCAACGAGGCGTTTCGAGACTGGGTGGCCAATGTTGCGACCACGCACTACGTGCTCGGCACCGTCACCGGCCCCCACCCGTTCCCTGAGATGGTCCGCGAGTTCCAGCGCGTCATCGGGACCGAGGCACGGCAGCAGGTGCTGGACCTGGTCGGGAGGCTTCCGGACGTCGTGTGCGCCTGCGTGGGTGGAGGGTCCAACGCCATGGGCATCTTCCACCGGTTCATCGACGACGCATCGGTGCGCCTCGTCGGGTTCGAGGCAGGCGGGTCGGGCATCGACTCCGGCAAGCATGCGGCCCGGTTCTCCACCGGCATCCCGGGCGTGCTGCACGGCGCCTTCACGTATGTCCTCCAGGACGAGGACGGCCAGACCATCGAGTCACACAGCGTCTCGGCCGGGCTCGACTACCCGAGCGTCGGACCCGAGCACGCTCACCTCCGGGAGTCCGGGCGAGTCGAGTACCGTCCCATCACGGACGTCGAGGCGATGGAGGCCTTCCGCCTGCTCAGCCGCACGGAGGGAATCCTCCCCGCGATCGAGAGCAGCCACGCCCTGGCGGGCGCGATGCAGCTCGGTCAGGAGCTGGGCCCGGACGCGGTCATCCTCGTCAACCTCTCGGGCCGCGGGGACAAGGACGTCCACACGGCCGCGCAGTGGTTCGGTCTGATCGACGATCACCCGACCGAGTCCTTCGACAAGCCGTTCGACGAGCCCGGTGCCAAGGGGATGGGGGAGCAGCTGTGAGTGTTGGCCCCATCATCGAGGCGTGCCGTCGCGAGGGACGCGCCGCCCTCATCGGCTACCTCCCGGTCGGCTTCCCGTCCGTCTCCGACTCGATCGAGGCGATGGAGGTTCTCGTCCGATCGGGCGTCGACATCGTCGAGATCGGCGTGCCCTACAGCGACCCGGTCATGGATGGGCCGGTCATCCAGGACGCCGCGGTCCGGGCGCTCGAGGGCGGGGTGCGGCTCAAGGACACCTTCGAGGCCGTGCGTGCCGTCGCTGCAGCGGGCGCGGGAGCGCTCGTGATGACGTACTGGAATCCGGTCCTCCGCTATGGGGTCGACCGGTTCGCCGGCGACCTGGCGGCCGCCGGTGGCGCCGGGCTGATCACTCCCGACCTCATCCCCGACGAGGCCGCCGACTGGATCGGCGCGGCCGACCGTGACGGGCTGGACAAGGTGTTCCTCGTCGCGCCGAGCTCAACCGCAGAGCGCCTTGCAGAGGTCACCTCGCACTGTCGTGGCTTCGTCTACGCGACCGCCGTCATGGGCGTCACCGGGGCGCGGGCGAGCGTCGACGAGGCCGCGGAGGACCTCGTGTCGCGGACCCGTGCCGTCACCGACCTGCCGGTCTGCGTCGGGCTGGGGGTCTCGACCGGCGACCAGGCCAGCCAGGTCGCCCGGTTCGCCGACGGTGTCATCGTCGGCTCGGCGCTGGTGCGCTGCCTCACCGAGGCGGCCACCACGGAGGCCGGACTCGAGGCGCTCGGCGCCCTCGCGCGTGAGCTCGCCGACGGCGTACGGAGGGGACGCGCGTGAGCCAGCTGAGCGGCATACTCCCAACCCTTGCGTCGGAGATCCCGTCCCCGACACAGTCGGTCTGGTACGTCGGGCCGGTGCCGATCCGCGCGTACGCCATGTGCATCCTCGCCGGCATCGTCGTCGCGGTCTGGCTCACCCAGCGGCGGCTCGCCGACAGGGGAGTGCCGGCCGGTGCGGCCATCGACATCGCCGCGTGGGCCGTGCCCTTCGGCATCATCGGCGGCCGGATCTACCACGTCATCACCGACAACCACCTCTACTTCGGGCCCGGCAAGAACCCGTCGGACGCCTTCAAGATCTACGAGGGCGGACTCGGCATCTGGGGTGCCATCGCCCTCGGGGCGCTCGGGGCATGGATCGGCTGCCGCAGGTCGAGCGTCGATTTCCGTGACTTCATCGATGCGGCGGCTCCGGGCGTGGCGATCGCGCAGGCGATGGGCCGCTTCGGCAACTGGTTCAACAACGAGCTCCACGGCGCGCCGACCGACCTGCCGTGGCGTCTCAAGGTCTACGAGTTCGACCAGTCCGCCGGACGAGCGGTGGTCGGAGCGGACGGCAACCCCGTCGTGCTCGGCTACTTCCACCCCACGTTCCTCTACGAGGCGTTGTGGGTGCTCGCCCTCGCCGCCTTCCTGATCTGGCTGGGCCGGCGCTTCGACCTGGCGCGCGGCCAGGTCTTTGCCGCGTACGTCATGGGCTACCCGCTCGGCCGGATCATCGTGGAGAACATGCGCACCGACCCGGCCACCCACATCCTCGGCCAGCGGGTCAACACGTGGACCTCGATCCTCGTGTTCCTCCTCGGCGTCTGGCTGTGGCGCTGGTTCGGCAGGCGGGCCGACGCCCGAGCCGTGCCGGGAGCGGGCCCCCCGGCCGACGAGGTGGACCAGCCGCAGACCGAGGAGGCCAACGAGACCCAAGAGGCCGACCCCTCGGCGGAGGCAGGACGCGACGCGGCCGAGACGCCGGGCCAGCTGGCGGACCAGCCGGCGGACGAGCCTCCGACGCGTCCTGTGCCCTGAATCACGCGAGCCGCAGCGTCTCACCATCCGAAATGCGCCGTATCAAGGAGTAGGACACGCCGGAGCGGGCAGTATTTTTCTCCGCACAGCTTGTGGCCAAGGCCGTCCACACGCCCTCACCCAGGTCAGCGATCGACAACTGGTAAGGACGGTGAAGATGTCGCCGCACACCCGCACGCGTGGACTGTTCAGTACGCACCCGGACGACTCGGGGCTGTACCGTCGCGAGTTCGAGCACGACGCGTGTGGAGTGGCCCTCATCGCGACGATGAGGGGTTCAGCGGGCCACGACATCGTCGAGCACGCACTCACCGCGCTGCGCAACCTCGACCACCGCGGTGCCACCGGCGCCGACCCTCTCGTCGGTGACGGGGCGGGGATCCTCACCCAGATGCCCGACGGGTTCTTCCGTGAGACCGTCCCCTTCACCCTTCCCAACTCCGGGGCGTATGCCGCTGGGCTGGCTTTCCTGCCCACGGACCCGGCCGCTCGGGCGGCCGCCAAGGCGAGGATCGAGGCGCTTGCGGTCGAGGAGCACCTCAAGGTGCTCGGTTGGCGCGAGGTGCCCGTGGAGGCAGACCTCGTCGGTGCCGCCGCGCGCGCCTGCATGCCGCACATCGAGCAGCTCTTCGTCAGCTCGGCGATGGGTCGCCAGGTCGCGCTCGGGCTCGACCGGCTCGCCTTCTGCCTGCGCAAGCGCGCCGAGCACGAGGTCGACGTCTACTTCGCGTCGCTCTCGGCTCGGACCATCGTCTACAAGGGCATGCTCACCACGGGCCAGCTCGAGCCGTTCTTCCCCGACCTGTCGGATCCGCGCTTCGCCTCCCAGCTGGCGCTCGTGCACTCCCGGTTCTCGACCAACACCTTCCCGTCCTGGCCGCTCGCACACCCGTACCGTCTCATCGCCCACAACGGTGAGATCAACACGGTCAAGGGCAACCGCAACTGGATGCGCGCCCGGGAGAGCCTGCTCACCTCGGACATCATCCCGGGCGACCTCGAGCGGCTCTATCCCATCTGCACGCCCGAGGCGTCGGACTCGGCCAGCTTCGACGAGGTCCTCGAGCTGCTCCACCTGGGCGGGCGGTCGCTGCCCCATGCGGTCCTCATGATGATCCCGGAGGCCTGGGAGAACCACGAGCTGATGGACCCCGCTCGGCGGGCCTTCTACGAGTTCCACTCGACGTTCATGGAGCCGTGGGACGGTCCGGCCAACGTCTGCTTCACCGACGGCACCCTCGTCGGTGCCGTGCTCGACCGCAACGGCCTGCGGCCCGGGCGCTTCACCGTCACCGACGACGGCCTGGTCGTCCTCGCGTCCGAGTCCGGAGTGCTCGAGCTCGACCCCGCGACGATCGTCCAGCGGGGTCGCCTCCAGCCCGGCAAGATGTTCCTCGTCGACACCGAGCACGGCCGGATCGTCAGCGACGACGAGATCAAGAGCCAGCTCGCGGCGGGCAAGCCCTACGGCGAGTGGCTGCACGCGGGGCTGATCCGTCTGGAGGACCTGCCGGAGCGCGAGCACGTCGTGCACACCGCGGCATCGGTCGCCCGGCGCCAGCAGACCTTCGGCTACACGACCGAGGACCTGCGCATCCTGCTCACGCCGATGGCCAGGTCAGGGGCAGAGGCCCTTGGCTCGATGGGGACGGACACGCCGATCGCTGTCCTCTCGTCGCGACCGCGTCTCCTGTTCGACTACTTCACCCAGCTCTTCGCACAGGTGACGAACCCGCCCCTCGATGCGATCCGCGAGGAGCTCGTCACCTCGCTCGGCACGACCATGGGCCCCGAGGGCAACGCCCTGTCGGCATCGCCGGCCCACGCTCGCCAGCTCGTCCTCACGTTCCCGGTCATCGACAACGACGAGCTGGCCAAGATCGTCCACGTCAACGCAGACGGCGACCTCCCCGGTTACGCGACCCACGTGATTCGCGGCCTCTACGACGTGACCGGGGGTGCTGCGGCGATGCGCGACCGCCTCGAGGAGATCTTCGCCGAGGTCTCGCAGGCGATCTCACGCGGGGCACGCTTCGTCGTCCTCTCCGACCGAGACTCGGGTCGCGACCTCGCGCCGATCCCCTCGCTGCTGCTCACGGCGGCCGTCCACCACCACCTCATCCGGGAGAAGACGCGGACCCAGGTCGGCCTGCTCGTCGAGGCCGGCGACGTGCGCGAGGTCCACCACGTGGCGCTGCTCATCGGCTATGGGGCCGCTGCCGTCAACCCGTACCTCGCGATGGAGACCGTCGAGGATCTCGTCCGGTCGGGCCAGCTCGAGGGCGTGACGCCCGAGCAGGCCGTGAAGAACCTCATCAAGGCGCTCGGCAAGGGTGTGCTCAAGGTGATGTCCAAGATGGGCATCTCCACCGTCGCGTCCTACCGGGGAGCCCAGGTCTTCGAGGCGATCGGGCTCGCCCAGGAGCTCGTCGACCGCTACTTCACGGGCACCGTGTCGCAGCTCGGGGGCGTCGGGCTCGACGTCATCGCGCAGGAGACTGCCGAGCGCCACGCGAAGGCCTACCCGCCCGACGGGGTGTACCAGGCCCACCGCGTGCTCGAGGTCGGCGGGGAGTACCAGTGGCGGCGCGAGGGGGAGCCGCACCTGTTCGATCCCGAGACGGTGTTCCGCCTGCAGCACTCGACCCGGCAGCGCCGCTACGACATCTTCAAGCAGTACACCGCGCGCATCGACGACCAGACGTCGCGGCTGATGACCTTGCGTGGGCTCATGGCGTTCAAGGCGGCCGGCGTCACCGGGCGCCTGCCGGTGCCGATCGACGAGGTCGAGCCGGTCAGCGAGATCGTCAGACGGTTCAACACGGGCGCGATGAGCTACGGGTCGATCTCCCAGGAGGCGCACGAGACCCTGGCCGTGGCGATGAACCGTCTGGGCGGACGCTCCAACACCGGCGAGGGCGGCGAGGACATCGACCGCCTCCTCGACCCGGAGCGGCGATCAGCCGTCAAGCAGGTGGCGTCCGGGCGGTTCGGTGTCACGAGCCTCTACCTGACACATTCGGACGACATCCAGATCAAGATGGCCCAGGGCGCCAAGCCCGGCGAGGGCGGGCAGCTGATGAGCCAGAAGGTCTACCCCTGGGTAGCCCGGACACGGCACTCGACCCCCGGTGTCGGGCTTATTTCCCCGCCGCCGCACCACGACATCTACTCCATCGAGGACCTGGCGCAGCTGATT
>DASUQN010000262.1:0-7886 GCA_036280515.1 Intrasporangium sp.
CCACGAAGCGGGCACCCGCCTGGTCGACCACAGCCACGGTCGGCCAGATCTGCCGGCCGAGGTCCGGTCCGCCGGTCGCCGAGTCGTCGTCGGCCGCGTCGTAGAGCGCCTCGAGCGCGACGGCGACCGCGGCCTCCTCGCTCAGGCCCGGACGCCACAGCTTCTTCAGCGCTCCCCGGGCGAACACCGAGCCGGAGCCGCTCGAGTGGTGACCGCCCTCCAGGTAGCAGCCGCCGGTCACGTCGTACGAGTAGATGCGGCCGACACCGTTCTCGAGGTCGAACCCGGCGTAGGTCGGCACGACGGTGAGGCCCTGCATCGCCAGGGCGAGGTTCCCCCGGATCATGGATGCGAGCCGGTTTGCCTTGCCCTCGAGGGACATGATGGCGCCCTCGATCTTCTCGTAGTGCTCGAGCTCGACCTGGTAGAGCCGGATGAGCTCGACGGCGATCCCGGCGGTCCCGGCGATGCCGACGACGCTGTACCCGTCAGCGGCGAAGACCTTCTCCATGTCGCGGTTCGCGATGAAGTTGCCCATGGTCGCCCGCCGGTCGCCCGCCATGATGACGCCGTCCCTGTGCAGCAGAGACACGATCGTGGTCCCGTGCGGCGCCTCGATGCTCGCGCCGACCGGAAGGGGGCGTCCGGAGGGCAGCAGCTCCGGTCGGTACCCGGCCACGAACTCGGTGAAGGACGACGACCCGCTCGCGAGGAACGCGTCGTCGAGTCTGGGCGCCCGCGAGCTGGGTCTGCCGGTCACTGGCCGCCCTTCTGGACGAACCCTCGCACGAACTCCTCGGCGTTCGACTCGAGGACTCCGTCGATCTCGTCCAGGACGCTGTCGATGTCGTCGTCCAGGCTTTCCTTGACGGCGGCTCCGGACGGGGTCGGGGGTGGTGTGTCGGGGGCCTCAGGCGGCTCCTCGTCCCTGCGCTGCGGTCGGGCGTATTCCTGGCCGGCCATGACTACCTCCAAAACGTGAATCACGTGTACCTCGACCCTAACCCGTCACGCCGTTCGGTGCGTCGACGTTCCACGCTGCGGCGGCCTCCGCGCGTCGCTCCAGGCCTCCATGGGTTCACTCCCGGATCACTCTCGGATCAGTCTGGAGTGGCCAGGGCGCGCAGCAGCGACTCGACGTCGTGGCTCTGGTCGAGCAGCAGCCCCACCTGCTCCCTCGTGCCCCGCTCGGGCTCGAGGATCGGAACCCGCTGGAGGTTCGGTCGCCCCGGCACGTCGAAGACGACCGAGTCCCAGCTCGCTGAGAACACCTGCGGCGTGAACCGGCTGACGCAGGTCCCGCGGAACCAGGCCCTCGTGTCCTCCGGGGGCGCCGACTGCGCGCTGCGGATCTCGTCGGGGGTGGTCAGCTCGACGAGCCGCCCGCGGTCCCGGAGTCGATGGACCAAGCCCTTCTCGGGGCGCACGTCGGCCCACTGGATGTCGATCGCCGCGAGCCGGTGGTCGTCCCAGTCCAGCCCGTCGCGGGACCGGTACCCCTCGAGGAGCTGCAGCTTGGCGACCCAGTCGACGAGGCCGCTCGCCGCCATGACGTCGCCGCCGAGCCGGGTCAGCACGTCCTCCCAGTACCGCATGACCTCCTCGGTCGCCTCCGGCACGGGGTCGTCGCCACGACCGTCGAGCCAGGCACGTGCCGCCTCGAGGTAGAGCCACTGGACGTCGAGGGCGGTCATCGTCCGACCGTCCTGGAGCTCGACGGTCGTGCGGAGCGTGGGGTCGTGCGAGACGGCCTGCAGCGCGGCCACTGGTCGACGGATCGACCAGTCCTCACGCAGGTGCCCGTCCTCGATCATGCCGAGGACGAGCGAGGTGGTCCCGACCTTGAGCAGGTTCGCGACGTCGAGCTGGTTGGCGTCGCCGATGATGACGTGCAGCCGGCGATAGCGGTCCGCCACGGCGTGCGGCTCGTCGCGAGTGTTGATGATGGGGCGCTTCAGGGTGGTCTCGAGCCCGACCTCCGTCTCGAAGAAGTCGGCGCGCTGCGAAATCTGGTACCCGGCTCCTCGGGAGTCCACCCCGACCCCGACCCGCCCGGCTCCAACGACGACCTGTCGGGTCACGAAGAACGGGATGAGGTGCCGGACGATGTCGGGAAACGGCGTCCGGCGCGGCATGAGGTAGTTCTCGTGCGTCCCGTAGGACTGGCCCTTGCCGTCCGTGTTGTTCTTGTAGAGGTTGACGGGAGCCTGTCCCGGACGGGACGCGAGCAGTCGCACCGACTCGAGCGCGATCGCGTCCCCCGCGCGGTCCCAGCGGATGGCTGCCCGCGGCACGGTGACCTCGGGCGAGCTGTACTCAGGGTGAGCGTGGTCGACGTAGTAGCGGGCGCCGTTGGGCAGGACGACGTTGGCCAGCGTGGGATCCTCGATGTCGGTCAGCTGGCTCGGGTCCGCGGTCTCCCGGTCGACGTGCCACCCGCGGGCGTCCTGCAGGGGGTCCTCGAAGGCGTAGTCCCAGCTCGACTGGTTGGAGCGCACGCCATGTGCTGCCGCATAGACGCTGACCACCTGCCCGGAGAGGAACATGGGGTTGGCCAGCGGGTCGCCCGGCACGGAGATACCGAACTCCGTCTCGAGCCCCACGATCCGGCGAACCGTCATGGTCGAGACCCTAACCACACGGGGCGGGACGTGAGCGATCAGGTCGACTATCGTCGACAGTGACGCGCACCTCGAGAGGGGATCACCCGTGAAAGATGTGGTCGTCTTCAGCGGCTCCGCCCACCCAGACCTCGCCGACCGGATCTGCGCGCATCTTGGTGTCACTCGGTCCCCGGTCGACATCAAGCGCTTCGCCAACGACTGCCTCCAGGCGCAGCTCCTCGAGAACTGCCGGCTTCGCGACGTCTACATCGTCCAGCCCCTCGTGCCACCGACTCAGGAGCACCTGATGGAGCTGCTCCTCATGATCGACGCTGCCCGGGGCGCGTCGGCGGCGCAGATCACGGCAGTGATGCCGCACTACGCGTACGCCCGCTCCGACAAGAAGGACGCCTCCCGGATCTCGCTCGGGGGGCGTCTCGTTGCGGACATGATCGGCACGGCCGGAGCCCATCGAGTCCTGACGATGGCCCTGCACGCGCCGCAGGTCCACGGCTTCTTCTCCATGCCGGTCGACCACCTGACGGCCATCGGCGTCCTCGCCGACCACTTCCGTGGATCCAACCTCGCCGACAGCATCGTGGTCAGCCCGGACCTCGGCAACGCCAAGGTCGCGACGCAGTTCGCGCGGCTGCTCGGACTGCCTGTGGCGGCGGGCTCGAAGCGGCGCATCTCCGACGACCAGGTCGTCGTCGACTCCATCGTCGGCGACGTCGCGGGGCGCCGGGCCATCATCCTCGACGACGAGATCGCCACCGGGAGCTCGATGGTCGAGCTGATGGACCGCCTCCGCGACGCGGGCTCGACGGAGGCCACCATCGTGTGCACCCACGGGCTCTTCGCCGGACGGGCGGTCGAGCGCCTCCGCGGACATCCCTTCGTCACGGACGTGGTGACCACCGACACGGTCCCGGCACCACCAGGCTGGCCGGAGCTGCGGGTCCGCTCCGTGTCGGCGCTGTTCGCCGAGGCGATCGACCGGATCCACCATGGCCGATCCGTGTCCTCCCTCTTCGAGGGCGTGGACCCCACCTACGCTCCCCCACAGGCCAGGCTGCCCTTCGAGACGATGGCATGACGCGGTGGGCCCCCGTCTGGCGCAACCCCGCCGTCGCCTTCGTCACCGACGTGGTCCTCGTCATCGCATTCGCGGCCATCGGCAGGTCCTCGCACGCCGAGAGCCTCACCTTCGCGGGAGTCCTCGCCACGGCGAGTCCCTTCCTCGTGGGCACGGCGGTGGGGTGGCTCGTGGTCCGCGGCCGCCGGGGGTCGTGGCCGCTCGAGGTTGGCCCGGGGATCACCGTCTGGTTCTCGACCCTGCTCATCGGGATGCTGCTCCGCGTGATCGTGCTCCGCAGCTTCGCCTGGCCCTTCCTCGCTGTGGCCGCGGGGGTGCTCGCGGTGCTGCTCATCGGGTGGCGCGCGCTCGTCAGCCGGGTGGGCACCCGCTCAGCGCGACCCTGAGAGCGAGCTCAGCGGCATACGGCATCCTTCCCGTATGCCGCTGAGCTGGGTTCACATCGTGAGCTACCTTGGGTGCCAAGGCAGCTCACGAGGCACTCACAGGTACTGACCAGTGTTGGCCGTGGCGATGGACCGGCCGGGCTCCGTGCCGTCCTTGCCCTTGATGAGCGTGCGGATGTAGACGATCCGCTCGCCCTTCTTGCCGCTGATGCGGGCCCAGTCGTCCGGGTTGGTCGTGTTGGGCAGGTCCTCGTTCTCCTTGAACTCGTCGACGCAGCTGGCGAGGATGTGCTCGACGCGGATCCCCTTCTGGGCCGTCGTCAGGAAGTCCTTGATCGCGAGCTTCTTGGCCCGGTCGACGATGTTCTGGATCATCGCGCCCGAGTTGAAGTCCTTGAAGTAGAGGATCTCCTTGTCGCCACCCTGGTAGGTCACCTCGAGGAAGCGGTTGTCCTCCATCTCCGAGTACATCCGCTCGACGGCCGCCGTGATCATCGCATCCACCGTCGCGTCCCGGTCACCGCCGTGGATGGCCAGGTCGTGCTGGTGAAGCGGAAGCGAGGTCGTGAGGTACTTGCTGAAGATGTCGCGGGCGCTCTCGGCGTCGGGGCGCTCGATCTTGATCTTCGCGTCGAGGCGGCCCGGTCGCAGGATCGCCGGGTCGATCATGTCCTCGCGGTTCGAGGCGCCGATGACGATGACGTTCTCGAGTCGCTCGACCCCGTCGATCTCGGCCAGCAGCTGGGGCACGATCGTCGTCTCGACATCACTCGAGATGCCGGAGCCGCGGGTGCGGAAGAGCGAGTCCATCTCGTCGAAGAAGACGACGACGGGGCTTCCCTCCGACGCCTTCTCCCGTGCGCGCTGGAAGATCAGGCGGATGTGCCGCTCGGTCTCACCGACGTACTTGTTGAGCAGCTCCGGACCCTTGATGTTGAGGAAGTAGCCCTTCCCGGTCTCACGACCGGAGCGCTCGGCGACCTGCTTGGCCAGCGAGGCGGCCACGGCCTTGGCGATGAGCGTCTTCCCGCAGCCGGGCGGCCCGTAGAGCAGCACGCCCTTGGGCGGCTTGAGGGCGTGCTCCTTGAAGAGCTCGGGGTGCAGGAACGGCAGCTCGACCGCGTCGCGGATCTGCTCGATCTGGCCGGCGAGCCCGCCGATGTCCTCGTAGCCGACGTCGGGGACCTCCTCGAGGACGAGCTCCTCGACCTCGAGCTTGGGGATGAGCTCGTGGACGAAGTTGGAACGTGGGTCGAGCGCCAGGGAGTCGCCGACGCGGATCCGTTCCCCCAGCAGCGGTGTGGCGATTCGGCAGACACGCTCCTCGTCGCCGTGCGTGACGACGACGACGCGGTCGTCGCCGAGCTTCTCCTTGACGGTCACGACCTCGCCGACCCGCTCGTAGCCGTGCACGGAGACCACGTTGAGCGCCTCGTTGAGCATGACCTCCCGCCCGAGGGCCAGCTCGGCCGAGTCCACCGACGGGCTCACGGCGACGCGCATCTTGCGGCCACCGGTCAGGATGTCGACCGACCCCTCCAGGGGCTCGTCGAGGACGAGCCCGTAGGTGCTGGGCGGTTGCGCGAGCCGGTCGACCTCCTTCTTGAGGTTGACGATCTGCTCCCGTGCCTCCTTGAGGGTGCGGACGAGGCGCTCGTTCTGCGTGGAGAGGGACTGGAGCGAGGTCTGCAGGTGGCTCAGGCGTGCCTCCAGCTCGCGGGTCTGCTGGGGCGTGGTCCTGGACGCGTCGCGCAGCGCGCGCACCTCGCTCCTCAGCGCCTCGAGCTCACGGTCCACCTGCCCGGGACCGCCTGCGGCCGACGCAGCGCCTGCGGCGCCACCCATGGGGCTGATCGGCTCGGATCGCGGGCTCGTCTCCGCAGCCGATCCGAGATCTCCGAGCCCGCTGGCGCGGGGCTCCTCGTGCCTGCTCTCGTCGGTCATCCCGGGCCTCCTCGGGTGTCAGCACGACCCCACGAAGGGGCCGTGACAATTCGACCCTAACCCCGACGGGTCACAAGTCGTCGGACCTTTCTGTCACCGAACGGCGAAGCCGTCGGATCCTCTTGTCGCTCTTCACCCGCTCTCCCAGCGCCTCGGGCGTCCAGGCATCCGCGGGAATCTCGGTAGAGGGCGTCGACCCGGGCACCTGCGTTGGAGGGGTGTCCTCGTCGAGGCCGCCGGACTCGTCGAAGCCGTTTGCTGACCTGCCTCCTGTACCCTCGCTCGCCCCATAGGCACCCTTGGCCGGGCGCCGTTTGCGCTCGGGCGGGACGACGCCGGGGGCGAGGCGTCGCGCGGTGACGAGGAAGCCGGTGTGTCCGTGCATGCGGTGCTGGGGTCGCACGGCGAGGCCCTCCAGGTGCCAGCCCCTGACCAGCGACTCCCACGCGTTGGGCTCCGTGAACCCGCCGTGCGCGCGGATACCCTCCGCGATCCGGCTCAGCTGCGTCGTCGTCGCCACGTAACAGATGAGCACCCCGCCGGGGATGAGGACGTCGGCAACCACATCGAGGCACTCCCACGGTGCGAGCATGTCGAGCACCACGCGGTCGACCGACGCGGGCTCGACTGTCTGCGGCAGCGCGTCCACGAGGTCGCCGACGGTGACGGTCCACGCTGGGTGGTCGCCCCCGAAGAACGCCCTGCCGTTGCCGCGGGCGATCTCGGCGAAGTCCTCTCGCCTCTCGAAGGAGAGGAGCCGGCCCTGCTCGCCCACGGCGCGCAGGAGTGACATCGACAGGGCGCCGGAGCCCACACCGGCTTCGACGACGGTGGCGCCCGGAAAGATGTCCGCCATCTGGACGATCTGGCCGGCGTCCTTGGGGTAGACGACGGCGGCGCCGCGGGGCATGGACATGACGTAGTCGCTGAGGAGAGGCCGCAGGGCGAGGTACTCGACGCCTGCCGTGTTCGTGTCGACGGAGCCGTCCGGCGCGCCGATGAGCTCGTCGTGGCGCAGGTAGCCCCGATGGGTGTGGAACTCGCGCCCCGGCTCGAGCGTGATCGTGTGCAGACGCCCCTTGGGGTCGGTCAGCTGTACTCGCTCACCGACCTCGAACACGCCCCGCCGGTGGTGCGCGGTGGTGCGCGGGGGCGCGTGCCTGGTCCGGGCGGCGTGGGTCATGGGAGCACAGTCTAGGTGCCGGCAACGCGCCTCCTGCCCGGCCTGCGCACGGTCCTGGCCTCCACCTCGTACCGGCTCTGTCGCCCGCTCGGCGTCGCGAAGAAGCGGCGCCGCAGCGACCCCTCGACCTCGATGGTCGCCCCGGCATCGAGTCGCAGTGCGTTGCGCCGCGTCCCCGCGCTCCAGCACACCACGTCGATGGTGTCGACCTGGCCGGGCCTGGACTCGCTGTCGGACGCACCTGTTCTCCGGGTCGGGTGCAAC
Source organism: Intrasporangium sp. (assembly GCA_036280515.1). Lineage (GTDB taxonomy): Bacteria > Actinomycetota > Actinomycetes > Actinomycetales > Dermatophilaceae > Intrasporangium. The sequence continues at coordinate 7,477 of DASUQN010000262.1, forward strand.
CGCGGGATGACGATGCGCAGCGTGACGATGACGTCCCCGCTCGGCAGCGTTCGCTCCTCTGCCGGGGCGCTCAGGCGGCCGCAGAGACGGACCTCGTTGCGCACGTCGTCGTCGGCTGCCCCCTCGTCGGCCTTCGGGATGGCTCTCGTCGGTGTTGTCGACGCGCCTCGTGACATCGCTCCGCTCCCTCCGTGACCCGTCCTGCGCGGGCCTGGCACCAGCCTCCGGCATCAGGCCGTGACGCGAAGGGCTCGGCTTTGTGCCTGTGGACGGCTGCGCCGGGGGGCAAGGGGTTGGGGACGAAGCCCCCTTCGCGCCGCCCGGGCGTCGCGCTGGGGACTCAGCTCCGCCGTCGGCGCTCGAGGGCGGCGCCGACGACCTGGTTGACGCGGTCCGCGGTGGCGATGCCG
>DASUQN010000263.1:0-10402 GCA_036280515.1 Intrasporangium sp.
TGCGCCTCGTCGACCGCGCGCTCCCCCACGTCACCGTCTCCACCGAGGCGACGGGTGGGGTCACGTGGGTCGCAGACGTCAACGCGCACGCCGCCGTCGGGGCGGACCCGCTCGCGCCATGGCGGCAGGCGCTCGCCACCCAGCAGGGCTCCGAGCACAAGCCCCACGTGGCGGCTGCCTTCGTCCTGCAGTGGTGGTGCGAGGTCGTCGCAACCCCTTTGGCGTATGCCGCTGAGCTCGCTTCCGTGGTCCTCGACGCCTCCCCGACGGGGCTGGGTTTCGAGCTGGCCCCCGGGCTCTACCCGTCCCGCATCGTCCTGAGCCCCGGTCGCGTGCTGGTGAAGCCAGCCGACTCGAGGGAGGCTGCGCTGGAAGCGAGCTCAGCGGCATACGGCCAACTGGTGAAGGCTGTGGTGCGGGACTATGCGCCTGACGTCAAGATGAGCTCACGGCAACGGTGGGGTGTCGTCAGCGACGTGTGGGCGACCGCAGTGCGCAGCGCGACCGGTGCGGCCGGGCGGCCTGTGGAGCCGGCAGCGCGGAGAACGTCCTGCTGCTTCATCGTGGCGCTGCCCGGCATGCAGGCCTGCGCCGCCTGTCCGCAGCTGGCCGGGTCAACCAACCGGAAGTAGGCGATGGGCGCCGGTCCTGTGAGCACGGGCGCGGCTGGCCTTCCGGTCGGTTGACCCCTGTGGACAACGCGAGCGCCGCGCGACGGCGGAGTCAGAGGCTGGTCCCATGAAACCGGCAGCGGCACTGAGCAGACTCGGCGGCATCGCTCGACGGGACCAGCTCCGCGCCCTCGCCCACTGGCGGAGGATCGACGAGGCACTGGCAGAGGGATCGATCGTGCGCACGGCCCATGGGTGGTACTCGCTGCCCATCGCGCAGGAGGGTCGGCTGGAGGCCATGCGCCTGAGCGGAACTGCGTCCCACCTGACGGCGGCCAACCACTGGGGCTGGGCGGTGAAGCACACCTCCGACGCACCGCACGTCACGGTGCGGTCCAAGCGCAGCCTGCCAGCCGGCTCGGGCGACGGGGTGGTGCTCCACTGGCGCGATCTCGCTGCGGAGGACTTCGTCGATGGCTGGGTGACCACCAAGGAGCGGACCGTCATTGATTGTTGTCTGGACCTGCCGTTCGACGAGGCGCTGGCCGTCGCGGACTCGGCCCTGCGCTCCGGTTTCACGCGTGCTGCGGTGCTGGAACGGGCCGAGTGGCTCGGCCCGCGGCAGCTGGTCAAGGTGCGGCGCGTGCTGGCCGCCGCGAGTCGCCGTCCCGCCAACCCGTTCGAGTCGGTGCTGCGGGCCATCGCCCTGGGCGTTCGAGGACTTGACCCGGCCCCGCAGCACCCCATCCGCCATGACGACTTCTACGCCCGCGTCGACCTGGCCGACCCGGAGCTGGGCATCGTGCTCGAGGCGGACAGCTTCGAGTTCCACGGGAAGCGGTCTGCGATGCGACGCGACTGCAAGCGGTACGACGAGCTCGTAGCCCGTGGGTGGCTGGTGCTGCGGTTCACGTGGGAGCAGGTGATGTTCGAGGCCGAGTGGGTGGCCTCCGTCATCCGTCGAACCGTGTCGCTGCGGCTGGCTGAGCGGGGTCAACCAACCGGAAGCAGGGGCCGGGTGCGGGCTGGCTGAGCACGAGCGCGGCTGGCCTTCCGGTTGGTTGACCCGCGGACCGGGGGGTGGTCAGGCGCGGACCGGGGCGTTCAGCCGCGGACCGGGGCGCGGAACTCCTGCATGGCGCAGGCCATCAGGTCGGCGAGCGGGCCGCCTTCGTCCAGGTGCTCGGGCGCGCGCATGGCGACCAGCACGTTGATGAGCATCCCGTGGGCGACGAAGACGCGCAGCTGCTCGTCGGTGCCGCCCGTGCGGCGGAGCACGGCGAAGATCCGTCCCATGCAGGCGCGGGCGGCCACCCCGATCTCGTCGACACCGGCCGAGGTGAAGCCGTGCAGCATCACGAGCAGGAAGTCCCGGTCCTCGACGAGCTCCTTGTAGGCGTGGCCGAGGCGGGTCCAGTCGTCGGGCTCGTCGGGGTCGAACGGCTGCGCGTCGAGCTCGCGCCCGAAGGCCTCGACGATCCGCGCGCTGGCGTGCTCGAAAACCTCGACGAAGAGCTGGAGCTTGGTGCCGAACATCCGCACGACATAGGGCTGGCTGACCCCGGCCTCGCGGGCGACGGTGTCGGTCGTGGTGGCGGCGTACCCCTGCTCGGCAAAGGCCCGGGTCGCGGCGGTGAGGATGAGCTCGCGACGGGCGCCGGCGGACATCCGGGTGCCAGTGGCTGCAGGCGTCGGTACAGGGGACATGTTGACATGTTATCAGTCGATTACCTATCGTCGTGCACGTCGTAGTAATCATCCAATGCATACAGAAGGGTTCGCGACATGAGCACCATGACTGGAGGCCCCTCCACCGCCTCTTCAACTGATGTCGAGCGGCCGCCCCGACACTCCGGCGAACGGACCCACCCAGCTCCTGCCCTGTGGCTCGTCCTCGTCGCCACCTCGCTGCCGATGTTCCTCGCCACGCTCGACAACCTCGTCATGACAACGGCGTTGCCCGTGATCCAGGCGGACCTCGACGCCACGGTCGGGCAGCTCTCGTGGTTCCTCAACGCCTACACGCTGGCCTTCGCGGCCTTCATGCTGCCGGCGGCGACGCTCGGAGACCGGCTCGGCCGCCGACGGGTCATGGGCGCAGGCATCGTCATCTTCACCATCGGCTCGATCGGCGCCGCGCTCAGCTCGACGTCGGATGCTCTCGTCGTGGCACGCGCCGTGCAGGGCTTCGGCGCCGCGGCCATCCTGCCCCTGTCCCTGGCTCTCCTCGCCGGTTCGGTCTCGGAGCGGCTCCGTCCGATGGCGATCGGCATCTGGGGCGGCGTGTCGGGGCTCGGGGTCGCCGTCGGTCCGGTCGTGGGCGGTGCCATCGTGCAGGGCATCAGCTGGGAGGCGATCTTCTGGGTCAACGTGCCGATCGCCGTCATCGCCCTCGGGCTGCTCCGCGTCGCGGTGCCGGAGTCGCGAGGCGCCTTCACGCGGCTCGACCTTGTCGGCACCGGCCTGCTCGGCGGCGCGGTGTTCCTTGCAACGTGGGGGATCGTCCACGGCAACGACGACGGCTGGACCTCCCCCGGCGTGCTCACGCTTCTCATCAGCGCAGCCCTGCTGCTCCTGGCCTACCTGCCGTGGGCGTCGCGCCGGCGGGACGCGGTGCTGCCGCTGCGGCTCTTCCGGTCGCGAAGCTTCTCGGCGGCGAACGTCGTAGGGCTCTTCTTCGCCCTGGGCATGTTCGGCGCCGTCTTCCTGCTCTCGCAGTACCTCCAGATCGTCCAGGGCTACAGTCCGCTCGAGGCCGGTGTCCGCACGCTCCCGTGGACCGCGGCCCCGATGGCCGTCGCACCTCTCGCAGGGGCCCTGGCACCAAGGGTCGGTGTGCGCACCCTGCTCGTCAGTGGGCTCGCACTGCAGACCGCGGCCCTCGCGTGGTTCGCCGTCATCACCGAGGCCGGTCTCGACTACGGGTCATTCGTGCCGCCGCTCGCCCTCGCCGGCATCGGCATGGGGCTGACGTTCGCGCCTGCCTCGACGGCCGTCCTCCAGGACCTCCCGCACGAGGACCTCGCCGTGGCCAGCTCGGCCAACGCGACGATCCGGGAGTTCGGTGTGACCCTCGGAGTTGCGACGCTGACCGCGGTCTTCCTCGGCGCCGGCGGCCAGCTGACACCGGTCGGCTACGACGGTGCCGTCGGACCCGCCCTGCTCACCGGCGCGGTCGCCGTCGGGATCGCGACGGTCGCCGCGCTGTTCGTCCCCCGTGGCAAGGACCGTTCCGCAGTCGGCTGACGCAGCCACCCGGGGTCAACCAACCGGAAGCAGGGGCCGGGTCCGGGTCGTCTGAGCACGGCCGGGGCTGGAGTTCCGGTTGGTTGACCCATCGCACCCAGCCGGAGCGGGACCGGGCGTGGGGCTGGGACGGGGCAAAACGACCCAGCCAGAGCGGGACCCGGCGTGGGGCTGGGAGGGAGCCGGACGACCCAGCCGGAGCGGGACCTGGCGTGGGGCTGGGAGCGAGCCCAGCGGCATACGGCCCGGTGGTGTTGGCCTAGAAGGACTCGCGCGGCTGGTAGACGCCCCACACCTCGCGGAGCGCGTGCGCGACCTCGCCGCCGGTGGCCCGCACCCTGAGGGCTTCGCGCATGGGATACAGGACGTTGTCGCTGCCGCGGGCGGCCTCCTGCAACTCGGCCAGGGCTGTCTTCACAGCGTCGTTGTCGCGATCCACGCGCAACTGCTGCAGACGCTGCCTCTGGTCCCGTTCTATCTGTGGGTCCACCCGCAGCGGCTCGTAGGCCTCCTCCTCGTCGAGCGCGTACCTGTTGACGCCGACCACGGTCCGCTCACCCCCGTCGATCTCGAGCTGGACGCGGTAGGCGGAGCGCTCGATCTCGGACTTCTGGAAGCCCTGCTCGATCGCCGCGACCGCGCCGCCGAGCTCCTCAACGCGCTCGATCAGCTCGACCGCAGCCGCCTCGAGGTCGTCGGTCATCGACTCGACGACGTAGGAGCCGGCGAACGGGTCGACCGTCTTGGTGACGTCGGTCTCGTAGGCGATGACCTGCTGGGTGCGCAGCGCGAGGCGGGCGGCCTTCTCGGTCGGCAGCGCGATGGCCTCGTCGAAGGAGTTGGTGTGCAGGGACTGCGTGCCGCCGAGCACGGCCCCGAGACCCTGGAGGGCGACGCGGACGAGGTTGACCTCCGGCTGCTGGGCGGTCAGCTGGACACCGGCGGTCTGGGTGTGGAAGCGCAGCATCATCGACTTGGGGTTCGTCGCGCCGAACTGCTCCTTCATGATCCGCGCCCAGATCCGCCGCGCAGCCCTGAATTTCGCGACCTCTTCAAGCAAGGTCGTGCGAGCCACGAAGAAGAAGGACAGGCGCGGCGCGAAGTCGTCGACGTCGAGCCCCGCGGCCTGGGCGGCGCGGACGTACTCCATCGCGTTGGCCAGGGTGAAGGCGATCTCCTGCACCGGCGTCGCGCCGGCCTCGGCCATGTGGTAGCCGGAGATGGAGATCGTGTTCCAGCGCGGCAGCTCCTTCTGGCAGTAGGCGAAGACGTCGGCGATGAGGCGCAGCGACTCGCGCGGCGGGTAGATGTAGGTGCCGCGGGCGATGTACTCCTTGAGTACGTCGTTCTGGATCGTGCCCGTCAGCTGGTCCCCGGCGACGCCCTGCTCCTCGGCGACGAGCTGGTAGAGCAGGAGCAGCGTCGAGCCGGGCGCATTGATCGTCATCGACGTCGAGATCTTGTCGAGCGGCAGGTCGTTGAAGAGGACGCGCATGTCGTCGATGGAGTCGATGGCGACGCCGACCTTGCCCACCTCGCCATGGGCGATCGGCTCGTCGCTGTCGTAGCCCATCTGGGTCGGCAGGTCGAAGGCGACGGAGAGTCCGCCGGTGCCGGCCTTGACGAGCTGGTGGTAGCGCTCGTTGGACTCCTTCGCCGTGCCGAAGCCGGCGTACTGGCGCATCGTCCACGGCTTGCCGGTGTACATCGTCGGGTAGACGCCCCGGGTGAACGGGTAGCTGCCGGGCCGGCCCAGCCTGGCCTCCGGGTCGAACCCGTCCAGCGCGTCGGCGCCGTACACAGCCTCGATCGGCAGGTCGGACTCGGAGCGCGCGCCAGTGCTGTCAGCCATGCTGTCGAGCGTAGTGGCGTCGGCCTCCGCCAGCGCCGGCCGGGAGCCCGAACGTAGCCCATCTCACGTGGGGCGTTCACCCCTTGGTCGTATGCCGCTGTGCTCGCTTCCGCGCGTCGGCGACCGGGTCGGGGTGGTCCGGTCAGTCGTGGGTGGGCCAGTCGCGGGTGACCTCGGCCTTGCGCTCCTCCCAGCCCTGCAGCAATGCCTCCTGCTGCTGAGCGACGAAGTCGAGGAACTCGACTGACAGCTGGAGCCGGCGCCCCGCCCGGGTATCCACACCACCCACCGCGTCGACGCCCGAACGGATGCTGGCCTCCAGCAGGCCGAGGATGCGGTCGCGACTGAGCATCGCGTTGTGCCAGCCGTCGTCCTGCACGACGTAGACGTCCCTCCGCGTGCCCCGCTCTCGTTCCTTGCCGATGAGCATGGTGTGCGTCAGGTAGCGAACCGCCCCCGAGATCGCGGCGGGGCTGACCTCGAGGGCCTCGGTCAGTTCGCCCGCAGTCATCCGGCCGTCGTCGTCGGCGAGGAGCTGGGCGAAGACGCGGGAGGCGAGCCGGGGCATGCCGGCGTCGGTCAGGGCGTCGCCCAGACGCTCCACGTAGGCGCGGACCGCACGGCCGTCGCGGCCCGGAGCTTCGCCCACATCGTTGCGCGTCGTCCCGTCCTCGACCAGGCTCATGGGGCGACGATATCGCATCGTTAATAACATTCACCAATTGCTGAATGCTGTGTAGTGTGCGGAGTATGACCGCAGCGATTCAGGTCACTGACCTCCACAAGCGTTTCGGCACCACGGTGGCCCTCGACGGACTCGACCTCGAGGTCGCCACGGGCGAGATCCACGGCTTCCTCGGGCCCAATGGCGCCGGCAAGTCCACGACGATCCGGATCCTGCTCGGGCTGCTGCGCTCCGACAGCGGCAGCGCGAGCCTCCTCGGCGAGAATCCGTGGCAGGACGTGGAAACCCTCCACCGGCGGCTCGCCTACGTCCCCGGCGACGTCGCCCTGTGGCCGAACCTCACCGGTGGCCAGGTCATCGACCTGCTCGGCAACCTCCGTGGCGGCCTCAACGAGAGGCGGCGGGCGGAGCTGCTCGAGCGTTTCGACCTCGACCCGACCAAGAAGGGGCGGTCCTACTCGAAGGGCAACCGGCAGAAGGTCGCGCTCGTCGCGGCGCTGGCCTCGGACGTCGAGCTGCTCCTCCTTGATGAGCCCACCGCAGGCCTCGACCCCCTCATGGAGGCGGTCTTCAAGGACACGGCCCGCGAGAGACGCGATGAGGGCGTGACGATCCTCCTGTCCAGCCACATCCTCAGCGAGGTCGAGTCGCTCTGCGACCGGGTGAGCATCATCCGGGATGGGCGCAACGTCGAGTCCGGCTCGCTCGCGCAGCTGCGACACCTGGCCAGAACCACCGTGGACGCGATGCTGGCACGACCCATCACGGCCGAGGAGCTGGCGAGCGTTCCGGAGCTCGGCGACGTCGGGCTCACCGACCACCACGTCGTGTGCACCGTCGGGTCGAACCACCTCGGGCAGCTGCTCGAGCTCCTCGGCCGCCACGGCATCAGGAGCCTGACCAGCGCTCCCCCGACACTCGAGCAGCTCTTCATGGCGCAGTACCGCAGCTCTTCGAGCGACCTCGGTGGAACCGAGGCGGACCCATCGGCCCCTGAGGCGGCGACGACCCGATGAGCGGCTTCACCGGCACGGGCGCCCTCCTGCGCCTCGCGGCTCGCCGCGACCGGGTCCTCATCCCGGTCAGCGTCATCGCCCTCGTCATCCTCGTCGCGGGATCGGCGCAGGCGACGCTCGACCTCTACCCATCCACCGACTCCGCCCTTGGTGCCATGGGTGACATCTTCACCAACCCTGCTCTGGTGGCCATGTACGGCCCCCTGACCAGTCCCACGATCGATGCCTTCGCCGTCTTCAAGACGATCCTGCTCGGTGGGGTCTTCCTCTGCCTGCTCGCCTACATCGTCGTGCGACGGCACACCCGGACCGAGGAGGAAGAGGGGCGTCTCGAGCTCGTCGGGGCCGGTGTCGTCGGGCGTCGCGCGCCGCTGGCCGCTGCCATCCTGCTCGGCGTGCTCGCCGTGCTCGTCACCGGCCTGCTGACCACGGTGTCCGCCGTCGCCGTCGGTCTCGACCGGACCGGGTCCGTCGCCCTCGGGGTCGCTTGGCTGACCATGGGACTGACGTGGGTCGGCGTCACCGCGCTCGCAGCGCAGCTCACCGAGACTGCACGCGGCACCGCCGCCTTCTCCCTCGGCGCCCTGGCCGTCGCCTTCCTCCTTCGTGCTGTGGGGGACACCGCCGAAGAGGGCAGCGCGCTGACCTCCCTCACCTGGCTCTCTCCGATCGGCTGGGGCGAGAAGGTCTCCCCCTACGGCGCGAACCGGCTCTGGCCGCTGCTGCTGGGCATCGCGGCCTTCGGGCTGCTCTGCGCGACGGCCTTCAGCCTGCTCGAGCGGCGCGACCTCGGCGCGGGCGTCATCCCACCTCGCCCCGGCCCCGGCCGGAGCCGGATGCGCACGATCGAGGCCCTCACCGCGTACCTTGCGCGCGGCACCGTCATCGGGTGGGTGATCACGGCGCTCGTGCTCGGCTCCGTCGTCGGCTCCATCGCCGGGAACGTCCAGTCCCTCATGGACTCGCCACAGACGGCGGAGATGCTTCGCAAGCTGGGCGGCGGTGCAGGCACGATCGTCGACATCTTCTTCTCGGCGGAGCTGCACATCGCGTCGGTCGCGGTGGCGGCCATGGGCATCTCGCTCGTGACCCGGCTCCGGTCCGAGGAGACCTCGCTCCGCGGCGAGTCGGTCCTCGCGACGTCGGTGACCCGGCTCCGTTGGGCCCTGTCCCACGTCGGCGTCGCGGTCCTGGCGACGACGCTCGTCATGGTGCTCGTCGGCATCGCCGCCGGGCTGGCCGACAGCCAGCGAACAGGCGACGCCGCAGGGTCGATCGGCCGCCTCGTCGGCGCCAGCATCGTGACTCTCCCCGCCATCTGGGTCTGTGTGGGGATCGCCCTGGTCTTCGTCGGACTCATTCCACGGCACACCGGGCTGGTCTGGGCGGTCCTCATCGGCTTCCTGCTGCTCGGCGAGTTCGGCGCGATCTTCGGGCTGCCCGAGTGGGTCCAGAGCCTGTCGCCGTTCGGCCACGTGCCCGGCCTGCCCGCGGCAACCCTCGTCATGACGCCCCTCATCGTGCTGACGGCCATCGCCGCGGGGCTCGTGCTGGTTGGGGCCGGCGCGCTGCGGCGTCGCGACTTCCCGACGATCTGACCGCCCTCCTCTCCCTTCTTCGTCGTCGTCGAGTGCGCCGAAGAGGCTGCCCGCCGGGCGGCATCTTCTGGACACTCGACGCAAAGGAGGGCGTGCGGGAGGTCCGTCTCGGTGGAAGCCAGCCGAGCGGCATACGGCATGGCAGTTTGTCGGTAGGTTCTGCCCCATGTCTGAGGGAACGCAGATCGAGGGACTGTGGGCGGTCATCCCCGCGGGCGGGTCGGGCACACGGCTGTGGCCGCTCTCGCGCCGGGCCTCCCCGAAGTTCCTCCACGATCTGACCGGGTCGGGGCGCTCGCTGCTGCGGATGACGTGGGACCGGCTATCGCCCCTCGTCGAGGACCGCTTCCTCGTCGTCACCGGAGCGGCTCACGAGGACGCCGTGCGCAGCCAGCTGCCGATGCTCCGCCGCGACGACGTCGTTGCGGAGCCGTCACCCCGGGACTCGATGCCGGCCATCGGGCTGGCCGCGGCCATCCTCGAGCGACGGGACCCCGAGGCGATCCTCGGCTCGTTCGCCGCAGACCACGTCATCACGGACATCGCCGCCTTTCACGCTGTCGTCGCGGAGGCGGCTGCGGCCGCCCGCACGGGCGAGCTCGTCACCATCGGCATCGAGCCGACGCATCCGGCCACCGGGTTCGGCTACATCCGGCAGGGCCCGAGCCTGGACATCGAGGGGGGCCCCCACGTCCACCGTGTCGCGGAGTTCGTCGAGAAACCAGACGCCGAGGCTGCAGGCCGGTATATTGAGTCGGGCGAATATCGCTGGAACGCAGGCATGTTCGTCGTCGGGGCGACAACTCTGCTCGAGCTCCTTGCCGAGCACCACGCCGATCTCGTCGACAACCTGCGCATCATCGCGAGCGATCCGCGCCGCATGCAGGACCTGTGGCCGGCGCTTCGCAAGATCGCCATCGACCACGCCGTGGCCGAGCCGGCAGCCGCCGCCGGGCGGGTCGCCGTCGTGCCGGCGTCCATCGGCTGGGACGACATCGGTGACTTCGCTTCGCTCGCAACGATTCTCGGCCGCGGCAAGGCTCCGTCGCTCGAGGTGATCACCGGTGTGGACGACATCGTTGCGGTGGACTCGACGGGCATCGTCGCGGCCGACAGCGGACGGGCGGTCGCCATCGTCGGGCTCGACGACATCGTCGTCATCGACACCGCGGACGCCCTGCTCGTGACGACGAAGGAGCGGGCCCAGGACGTCAAGCTGGTCGTCGACGAACTGACGGGGCGCGGGATGGTCGAGCTCACCTGAGGCGCTGCCTCGCCCAGCGCGAAGCGCCCCTCAGTCGCGAACCGCCACTGAGTCGAGCAGAGCCACTCAGTCCCGGCCGTAGATGTCGCGCGTGTAGACCTTGTCGACGACGTCGGCGAGGTCGTCGGAG
>DASUQN010000264.1:0-3652 GCA_036280515.1 Intrasporangium sp.
GACCGCCTCCGCTGAGGGCTCGCCGACCCGGGAGCGCTCCGTCCTCAAGGGGCTCGTCGCCCGACGCGTCGACGGGCTCATCGTCGTCCCGGCGGGCGAGACGCCGATCGCCGATCCCACGGTGATCGCGAGCCGTACCCCCGTTGTCTACCTCGACCGGCCGGTGCGGAGTGAGACACCGGTCGACACGGTCCTGTCGGACAACCTCGGCGGCATCCGGAGCGCGGTCGAGCACCTGGTCGCGCACGGGCACCGGCGGATCGGTTTCCTGGGCGACTCGGCCGACGTGTGGACGGCCCGTCAGCGGCGCGAGGGCTTCATGACGACCCACCGGGACCTCCGGCTGCCCGGGACCCCGCTCGTCTCCATGGGCCCGCACTCCCCCGACACGATTCGCACCGCCCTGTCCAGGTGGACGGCAGGTGCCGACCCGGTGACCGCCGTGATCACCGGCAACACCCGCGTCACCATCCCAGCCCTCACGTCGCTGCATGACTGGGCAACGCAGCTGTCCTTCGTCGCGTATGACGACTTCGAGCTGTCCGACGTCGTGGAGCCTGCGGTCACCGTCGTCTTCCAGGACCCGGCGGCCATGGGACAGAAGGCCGCCCAGCAGCTCTTCGCTCGGCTCCTCGGTGACGAGGGGATGGCTCAGACGTTCGTCCTGCCCACCAGGCTCGTCGTCCGGGCGTCCGGTGCGCCTCGCCGGCCCGGCCGAGAGGTGCGGAACGTGAGCGCCTCATGACGACAACGCCGTCGACCAGCCGTACGCAGGCGCCCGCCGCGCTGCCGCTGAACACCCCTCATCGGTTCTATCGCGGTGGCGAGCGCATCCTCGCCTTCCGGGGCCTGCCAGTCCCGGACGACTTCGACGGCCACCGGCCCGAGGACTGGCTCGCCTCGACGACGCGCCTGTTCGCCGAGGGCGGCGACGGGGTCACCCAGCTGGACGACGGCACGACGCTCCCGGCGGCGTTCGCGGCCGACCCGGAGGGCTGGCTCGGAGCAGCGCACGTCGCCCGGTTCGGCGTGGAGCCGCAGCTGCTGACCAAGCTGCTCGACAGCGGTGAACGGCTCCCGGTCCACTCGCACCCGGACCGCGCCTTCGCCGCCCGGCACCTCGACTGCGACCACGGCAAGACCGAGGCCTGGCTCATCGTCGATGCCGAGCCGGGTGCCACCGTGTGGGTCGGCTTCCGAGACGGTCTCGAGACCGACGAGCTCGCCGCCCTCGTCGACGCCCAGGACGAGCGCCTCCTCGCCGCGCTCAACCCGATCGAGGTCTCCCGCGGTGACGCGATCCTCGTGCCGGCCGGGCAGCCGCACGCCATCGGTGCGGGCGTCCTGTTGGTCGAGCTCCAGGAACCCACCGACTTCTCGGTCATGCTCGAGCACGAACGGTTCGGCCTCGAGCAGGAGCACGCCTTCCTGGGGCTGCCGCGGGCCACGGCTCTGTCGAGCGTGGTGCGCGACGCCCTCCCGCCCGCTGGGGTTGCCGCCCTGCGGCGCCGTTGGACCGACACTCGGGGGGTCGGTCCAGCCCTTCCGCCCCAGGCGGAGCAGTTCTTCCGGGCGCAGGTCGTCCGGCTGGACGATGACGATTCCGTCGTCGTCGATCGGGGGTTCGCCGTCACTGTCGTCGTCGAGGGCCGGGGCACCCTGACGACCGAGGCCGGCGTCTCGTCGCTCGACATCGCCGCAGGCGATGTCCTGCTCATCCCCCACGGTGCGGGCGACCTTCGCATCGCGGGCGACGTCACGGTCCTTCGCTGCCTGCCGCCCGCACCCGTGGGGCGGCCGCCGGCGCCGAGCGACCCACCGCCCACTGACCGCGCGAGCGGACCCAACTGAAACACCCGCCCGGGTCCCGGGCACACCACAGGCCGCCGGCCATGAGGCACTGGCGGCAAGAACGAGGAGGATCAATGCGCAACAGGTTTGTTGCAACGGTGGCCGTCGCGGCGGTCGCCGCACTCGGCCTGGCCGCGTGCGGGTCGGGGACGACCCCAGAGGAGCCCGCTGCCCCGCCCAACACGTCCCTGGCAACGACCGCCGGTGGCGCCGGTGGCGAGGTGGGCGTCTTCACCTGGTGGGCCGCCGGCTCGGAGAAGGACGGCCTCGACGCGCTCGAGACGCTCTTCAAGGAGAAGTACCCCAACAACACCTTCGTCAACCTCGCCGTAGCCGGAGGCGCGGGCACGAACGCCAAGGCGAAGCTCGCATCCGACCTGCAGAACAACCAGCCGCCGGACTCGTTCCAGGGTCACGCCGGCGCGGAGCTGCTGGACTACATCGATGCCGATCAGATCGAGCCGGTCAACGACGTCATCGCCGCCCTCGGTGGCGACAGCGTCTTCCCCAAGAACCTGCTGGACCGGATCACCGTCGAGGGCAGCATCTACTCGGTGCCGTCCAACATTCACCGCTCCAACGTCGTCTGGGCCAACACCGCGGTCCTGCAGAAGGCGGGGATCACCGCCGTGCCGGCCGACATGAAGGCCTGGATCGCCGATCTCGAGAAGGTCAAGGCGTCCGGCGTGTCGACGCCGTTGTCCGTTGCCGGCACGTGGACCCAGGTGCACCTGTTCGAGAACGTGCTCCTGGCCGACCTGGGCGTGGAGAAGTACGCCGGCCTCTTCGACGGGTCCACCGCGTGGGACTCGGCGGAGGTCAAGACGGCGGTGAACGACTACAAGACGCTGCTGTCGTACGCCAACACGCCGTCGGACGGTGACGACTGGCCGGTCGGGACCGACATGGTCATCGCTGGCACGGCCGCCTACAACGTCATGGGTGACTGGGCCGTGGCGCAGTTCAACTCCAAGGGCAAGAAGGAGCAGACCGACTACCAGTACTTCCCGGTCCCCGGGACGGACGGGGTCTTCAACTTCCTCGCCGACTCGTTCACCCTGCCCAAGGGCGCGAAGAACCCCGGCGGCTCCAAGGACTGGCTCATGCTCGTCGGCTCGGCCGACGGCCAGAAGGCCTTCAACGTCGCCAAGGGCTCGATCCCGGCTCGCACCGACGTGCCGCCGACCGACTTCCCGCCCTACCAGCAGTCCGCGATGGAGTCCTTCAAGAGCGACCAGATCGCGTCGTCGATCCAGCACGGCGCGGCCGTATCGCTCGCCTGGCTGACCGACATCAACGCCGCAACCAGCAAGTTCTACACCAACAAGGACGAAGCGGCCTTCGTGGCCGACCTCGCTGCGGCCGCAAAGAAGTACGTCGGCTGAGTTCCGCTCAGCCACAAGGGAAGTGAAGCCGTATGCTGCTGAGCCAGCTCAGCAGCATACGGCCCCTTCCGCTCCTTCCGTCCTGCCAAGGAGGCGCACATGCGCAAGGGCACCAGGTTTCGTGACTGGCTCCCCGGCTTCCTGCTGGTGCTGCCGTCGATCATCCTCGTGGGGATCTTCGTCTACTGGCTGATCTTCCAGAACGTCGTCACGTCGCTGGACCGTACGGTGACCCGCGCGACCAAGCGGGTGACCAATCCTGGCGGGATCGAGAACTACACGAACCTGCTCGGCAGCGATGACTACCAGCATGCCCTGTTCAACCTGCTCGTCCTCACCGTCGCCTTCGTCGCGGGCACGATGTTCTTCGGCCTGCTGTGGGCCGTGCTGCTCGAGAAGGGCGTCTCGGGTGAAGG